>NZ_JBHUSF010000153.1:0-20079 GCF_042673295.1 Rhodococcus sp. NPDC057014 | reverse complement strand
GTCCGCGCGGCCCCCACCGAGATCGTCGCGTTCCCCGACGACGACGTCGTCGTCGACCCGCACTGGCTCACCGAACTGGTGGCCGGGTTCGGTGCAGGGAACGCGGTGGCATGCGTGTGCGGGATCGTCCCGAGCGGTGAGATCCGCACACCCGCGCAGGCGTACTTCGATCAGCGGGTGGGGTGGGCGAGTTCCTGCGCCCCCCGGTTGTTCGACCTCGCGCACCCACCCGCCGATGTGCCGCTCTTCCCCTTCCAGGTCGGGATCTACGGCACCGGTGCGAACTTCGCCGTCGATCGGCAGGCCGTGTTCGCGCTCGGCGGTTTCGACGAGGCACTCGGAGCGGGAGCCCCTACCGACGGCGGTGAGGACCTCGACATGTTCTTCCGCGTACTGCACTCAGGGCGGCAGCTGGCGTACCGGCCGGGGGCCGTCGTGTGGCACCGGCACCGCGCGGACAACGAGGCGCTCGCCGTTCAGGCGCGCGGCTACGGACTCGGACTCGGTGCCTGGCTGGCCAAGATCGCGGCAAACCCGCGCACCGCATGGCTCGCCGTGCGCATCGCGGTGCGGCAGGCGCCGACGTTTCTCCACCTGTCGCGGAAGATGTCCCACGTCGCCACCCCGCCGGACGGCCTCGCAGGCCACCTGCCGGCGGGGATCGGAGCCACCGAGCTGCGCTCCATCGCACGCGGACCGTTCGCCTACCTGAAGGCCCGCATGGAGGGCCGGGATCCGGCGCCGATGAAAGGGGTGACCCATGACGGCCCGTCCTGATCTCGCAGGCACCGAGTCCGGCGCGGGTCGCGCCGACGGCACCCGCTTCGCCACCTGGTTCGGAACGGACGACGCACCGCTGTTCGGCGTCGTCGACCTTCCCGCCGACGGCCGGTGCCGCGGTGCCGTTGTTCTCTGCCCGCCGATCGGCAAGGAACAGGTCGACTCGTATCGCGCAATGGTGTATCTCGCGCAGCAATTACGCGCGCAAGGTCTGTTGGTGCTGCGGTTCGACTACCGCGGCACAGGTGATTCTCCGGGCTCCCAGGACGATTCCGACGCGGTCGCCGGATGGCTCGACAGCACCCGGCGGGCAGTCGAGTACGTCCGCAGCTGCGGCATCACGGATGTCGGACTGGTCGGCCTTCGGGTCGGCGCCCTCCTCGCCGCACAGGTCGCGGCGGCGTGCGGTCCGGTGCGGGCCGTGACCCTGTGGGATCCGGTGATCCGTGGTCGCGGCTACCTGCGCAAGCAGACCGCGCTCCACCAGATGGTGGTCGGCCCGGACGACGAAGGCGATCCGCGCGTCACCCTCATCGGCGCGGTGCTGGCGCCGGCCGCGGCGTCGGCGCTGTCCGCGATGAGCCTGCGCGCGGCGACCCCGCCGCCCGGCGCGAAGATCCTGATGGCGTTGCGCGAGAGCGACGTCGATTCCGTCGGGACACGCGAGACCGTCGCCGCCTGGAACGCCGAGACGTTCACCGTCCGCGACTACGAATCGTTCCTCGAACCGGCGGACTTCACGGTCCGGCTCCCGTTCGGCGACATCGATCGGATCGCCGAATGGATGTCCGCATCCTTCGGCGACCACCGCACCGGAACCACACTCGAACTGCGCGCCACCGCCGTGGTGGATCGGACCGTCGACGGCAGGCAGGTCGTCGAGACGCTGGAGTTCGCCGGCGCGTCCGAGCTCTTCACGATCCGCACATCCGTCGACTCCGGGCGGGGAGCGAGGCCCGACGCTGCGGAGCCGACGGTGATCTTCCACGGCACGGCCAACGAGCACCGTGTGGGTCCGGTCCGGCTGTGGGCCGAGACCGCGCGCGAGCTGGCGGCGCACGGGATCGTCAGCGTTCGCTTCGATCGTCGCGGCACCGGCGACACCGGCCTGGTGCAGCACGGCGAATGCACCACCATCTACACGGACGAATCCCGGGACGACGCCGTCGACATCATCTCCGTCAGCGGGGCACAGCCCGGCTCGGTTGTGCTCGCCGGGATGTGCTCGGGTGCCTGGAATTCGAGCTACGCCGCCCTCCGGCGTCCCGTCCGGGCAGTGGTCCTGGTCAACATGGCGGACTGGACCATCACCCGTAAGGCGTTCGTGAAGCAGTCGACGATGGACACCGACCGGACGCCCCTGGCGGGTGCAGCGCTCGCGCTGCTCCATCGGCACGCGGCGACGGCGAAGAAGTACCTGCGGCTGTGGATGCCGTACCGCGGCTGGTTGTGGCTCGGCCGGGCCGGGCTGCTGCAAGTGCCCGAAGTCATGCTCGCTCCGCTCAACGAACGCGGCGTGCACACCACCGTCCTCCTCTCACCGATCGACTACGCCGCGTTCGTCGAGAACCACGGCGAGCGCAGCCTTCGCCGATTGCGGCGCGCCGGCTGGAACGGACGACTGGTCACGTACCCGACCGGCGATCACTCGCTGTACAGCACCGCCCTGCGGGACAGGGTCCTGCGGGACCTCCTCGCCACCGCTCTCGGCGAATTGACCGCGGACCGTGTCGACGACGCCCGTGACGGTTCCCGGCCGGAGTTGGCGGGATAGCCATGGGAGCCCCGACAGCGACGCAGTCGCAATTGCACGCCAGACATCGCGCCGAGCAGCCCACGCGCTCGGCAGGGCGGAATCTGCAGCTCAACTCGATAGCACTGATGCTGTCGAGTGTGGTGACCGGTGTCCTCGGCCTCGCGTTCTGGGGCGCGGCGGCGCGGTTGTTCCCCGCCGACCAGGTGGGGGTGGCGTCCGCGCTCATCTCGACGGCGATCATGCTGTCGACGCTGTCGAATCTCAGTCTCGGCTCGATGTTCGAGCGCTTCCTGCCGGTGGCCGGTCGCCGCGCGGGACCGCTCCTGGTCAAGGGTTTTGCCGCCGTGGCCACACTCGCCTTCGTGTCGGCTGTGGGGCTCATCGTCCTCGGCCCGCGGGACACGCTGTTCGAGAACAATCTGGAAATCGCGATCTATCCGGTGTTCGTCGTCGTCCTCGCGCTCTTCGCGCTCCAGGACCAGACCGTCTCCGGCCTGGGCGTCGCCCGCTGGGCGGCGTCGAAGAACGTCTTCCACGCGCTGGCCAAACTGCTGGCGGTCGTCGTGCTCGCGGCGTCGGGTTCGGCGCTCGCCATCGTCGCGTCCTGGGGAGTCACCGCGGCGATCGCCGTGGTGGTCCTGCTGACGGCGATGGGGTTGCGCATCCGGTCCGACCCCCGATACCGGCAGGAACCGGCGCTGCCCTCGAACAAGGAACTCGGGGTGTACTTCGGTTCCTCGTACGGCATTTCGGCGCTGGGGGCCATTGCCCCGCTCGTCGTCCCGCTGATCGTCGTCACCCGGGTCGGTACCGCGGCGAACGCGTACTTCGCAGTGACGTGGTCGATCGTCAGCGCCCTCTACATCATGGTGAACCTCATGGTGGGTCCGTTCGTGGCCGAGGCCGCCGCGCATCCGGACAAGATCGTCAGCCTGTCCCGCCGGTTCGTCCGCACCATCGCCGTGATCGCGGTGGTGGGCGGGCTCGGTCTGGCCTTCGTCGCCCCGCCCGCGCTCGGATTCATCGGTGCGGAATACCGTGCGGAGGGAACACCTCTGCTCCATCTCGCCGCGGTGTTCGTGCCCCTCGCCGTCATCGGCGCCGTCTACGACGGTCTCGCGCGGGTGTACCGCCGGCTGACCCTCGCCGTCGTCACCCAGTGCCTGGCCACGGTGGTGATCATCGTCGGCAGCCTGATCTTCAGCGCGTCCGTCGGCGTCGCGGGGGTGGGCTGGGCGTATCTCGCCGCCGAGACACTCACCGCCGTGATCCTCGCCGGACCGCTCATCTCCTGGCTCCGCCGACTCCAGAACCGCGCCAGGTGGGAGCGATGGCTGGCGAAGAAGAGCGTGAACCAGAAACCGATGTGGCAGGTATCCGATGTCGATGCATAGAGCGAGCTCCCGCGACCTGATGCGGAGCGGCAGTCGCATGATCACCGCGATCGGTCCGGTCCGCCTGCCGAGCATCGGCGAGATCCGGGACACGCTGACCGTGCTCGCGCACGCCGGGGGACGCCGCACCCCGATCGGGCTCGTCCCGGCCACCGAGTCACGACGGTGGGAGCACCGACCGCAGGACTTCCTCGGGAACGTCCGGCAATTCGGGCCGTGCACCCGAGAGGAGGTGCCTCGGCTGCTGACCCGGCTGGCACGCGCGGACGCATCCGCGTCCCCGCTGAACGTCGCGGTCGCGGGTGACTTTCTCCTGCTCGACATCTCGCACGGACTCGGTGACGGCCGGCTCGCACTGGCCCTCGTCCGTGCTGTCGCCGGCGGACGCAGCGGGACGCCGGTCCCCGAATGGGCCCGGACACGTGACAGCGCACTGCCGCTCGCACGCGCCCTGACCCGGACCTTCGCGACGTCCCCCGCCCGCGTCGCTCAGCTCCTCGAACCCCGGCCCTCCACCACACACGAGGCCGGTCCCGTCCAGACCGTGCCCTGGTGCAGGTCGCCCACTGCGGTGGTCGAGTCCGCCGTGTCCGGAACCACCGCGGAACTCCGTCGCTGGCGTGATCGGGAACTGCCCGGGGCGTCGGTGTCGTCGTTGCTGTTCGCGGCCGTCGCGCGGGCGATGCGCAGTCGCGGTCTGACGGTCGACGACAAGGTCGACGTCCTCTTCGACTGCCGCCGCTACCTCCCGGGCAGTGCGACGGTGAACGGAAATTTCGCGGCCGGAGTGCGGTTCGCGCTGTCCGACCCCGGAGATGCGGGCGAGATGAGTGCGGCGATCGCGCAGGCCACCGCGTCGGGCAGGCCGCTCGCCTCGCTCGCACTCAGCATCGCCAAGTTCCGCAGGCGCATGCGTGCCGGTACGGCGCACACCGAGACCGCGCACGTCGCGGCGACGCCCCGGGTGAGGCTCGTGTACTCCGACATGGGGGAGGCCGCACTGCTGGCCGATCTCGACTGGCACGACGAACCCGGCCGGCGGATCGTCACGGCGCTGAGCGAGCCTGCCGATCCGGCGTCGATCGTCTTCACCTCGGTACGCCGCGGTCCCGAACTCGACGTGTCGGCATCGCTGCACGACAACGTGTTCGACCCCGAACTCGTCCGCGACGCACTCGCCGACGCCCTGTGCGACCCACTGTCTCTCCTGTCTCGAAGGATTGTCTAGCCATGCCCTCACACGTCCTGGAGACATCGAAGCGAACCCCGCTGTACCTCACTGTCGCCGTGCTGCAATTCTTCGTCGTCGAATTCCTCGTCGCCGGAACCTGGCGCGGTCACTACAGCTACTCGGCCAACTTCATCAGCGATCTCGGTGTCCCGTTCTGCGGCACCGACGGCACCGCGCCGTGCAGCAGGACGTCGCTGCTGATGGACGCGGCGTTCGTCGTGGCCGGTGTCGCGTATGTGGTCGCCGCCGTTCTCTGGTACCGCATCGAGCGGGTGCTCCCGCTCGTTCCGGTGGTGTTCCTCGTGGTGGCCGGAATCGGCGGAGTGGTCGTCGGTCTGGCGCCGTCGAACACGCACTGGGAGGTGCATTCCCTCGGCGCGACGCTGTTCCTCATCTTCGGCAGTCTCTTCACGCTGACGACGGCGCTCACCGTGTGGCCGCAGATGTCGGGCCCGGCCACGTACGTCGCCGTCGCGTTGGGGGTGCTCGGACTGGTCGGATACTTCTGTTTCACCTACTCCTGGGACCTCGGTCTCGGTGTCGGCGGCATCGAACGGGTCGCGGCGTACTCGGCGATCCTCGGCTTCGTCGTGTGCGTCCACCTCGTGACACAGCTGCAGTCCGTTCGACGTTCGGCTGCCGTCCGGGTCGGAGACAAAGCCGGTGCATAGACAGCTGAAGCGTCCACGCAGAGCACGCGCCGTGTCGTCGGCTGCGGTGTTCCTCGCGTTCGCCTGCGTCGGCGCCACCGGGTGGTACGCGTCGAACGATGTCGCGCAGGCATCCGGGACGGGCGAGTCGGTGCTCATGTTCGACGATTTCGTCGGGGCCGCCGGAACCTCGCCCGACCCCCGGTACTGGGGGCGCGCAGTCGGGGGAGGAGGCTGGGGCAACGACGAGGCACAGGTCTACACGGACGATCCCGCCAACTCCCGGATCGACGGCGAGGGCAACCTCGTGATCGAAGCCCGCCGCGACGGATCCGGCTACACGTCGGCACGGCTGGTCACCCTCGACCGCTTCGCCTTCCAGTACGGACGTGCCGAGGCCCGCATCAAGTTGCCGACGGGGCAGGGCCTGCACCCGGCGTTCTGGTTGCTGGGCACGGACGTCGACCGCGTGGGCTGGCCGCAGTCGGGGGAGATCGACGTGATCGAGACGATCAACGACGCGTCGTTCCACCACAGCGCGCTGCACGGCCCGTCCGCGGACGGCACACCCTGGAATCTGAATGCCGAAGGCAGCGAGAACGTGTCGGACGATTTTCACGACTACTGGGTGGAGCGGTCGCCGGACCGGGTCACGTTCGGCATCGACGACGCCGTGACGGGCGACTTCTCGCGTGCGGACCTGGATCCGGGGCAGGAGTGGGTGTTCGACAAGCCGTTCTCCCTGTTGCTGAACGTCGCTGTCGGCGGACGGTGGCCCGGCGACGTCGGAGCCGACACGACGTTTCCGGCCACGATGCTCGTCGACTGGGTGAAGGTGACCGATGAGTGATCTCCTCAGTGCGCAGCGCCTCGACGCGCGAACTCCGGAGCTGTCCGGGTACTACGACGTCGCCGCCCTGGCGTCGGCGGTGGCGGGACTGGCATCGCTCGCACCCCTTCCGTCGCCGGTCAGCGCCGTTCTGCTGACGATGTTCGTGCTGAGCGGCCCGGGTCTCGCGATCGTGACGTGGTTGCGGATACCGGTCGCCGCGTCGGTCGCGGCCGTCCCCGTCCTCGGGCTGTCGGTGGTGACCGCCGCGACGACCGTCCTGGCCTGGTTCTACCGCTGGCCCGCCACCGGTCTGCTGCTGGTGATGGTCCTGGCCGTCGTCGCGTCCGCGCTGCGGCATCGGTGGCACGACACCGGCGCCGGCCCGGTTCGCGTGGTCACCCTGCGGCAGGCGCGGTTTCGGCTGTCGCAATGGGCGCACGATGCCCGCCGTCATCGACCCCTGATTCTCGTCGCAGTGGGCCTCGCACTGTGGGTGGCCGTGCTCTTCGGGCTCGGCACCACCGAGTACTCACAGTTCGGTCTGCTGTTCGTCGGGAGCGGGCCAGGGCTGGTGGTGTGCGCGCTGATGATGGTCGGCGCGTTCGTCTGGGCTCTCCGCGAGAGGGCTGTCGGGACCGCTGCCGCCGCCGTGCTCGGTGTGATCGTGGTGGAGCGGCTCACCCCGACACTCGTCACCGACGTGCCCATCTACGGGTGGACGTACAAGCACCTCGGCGTGGTCGACTACATCCAGCAGTTCCAGACACTGCCACCCAAGGGTGTCGACATCTACGGTGAGTGGCCGGGCTTCTTCACCGCATTCGCGTGGTTCGGCGACATCACGTCGGCGGACATGATGTCCGTCGCCCACTGGTTCGCGCCGGTGATCCACGTGTTGCTGGCGATCGTGATCGCCGCGATCGCCCGGCTCCTCGGATTCGACATGCGGGTGGCACTGACAGCCGCGATGGTGGCGGAACTCGCCAACTGGGTGGGGCAGGACTACTTCTCGCCGCAGGCCATTGCACTCGTCATGGCGCTGGGTGTGGTGGCGCTCCTGGTCGTGTCGACGGAGCACCGATCCGCGGCGTACCTGTCGATCCTCGTCTTCGCCGCCCTGGTGCCCACCCACCAGCTGACCCCCTACTGGCTGTTCGGCGTCACGGCGGCGCTGGCGGTGACGCGGAAGATCCGTCCGCGGTGGCTTCCCGTGCCCTACTTCGCGATCCTCGTCGCCTATCTCGTACCGCGGCTCGACATCGTGGCACCGTACGGGCTGCTGTCCGGTTTCAACCCGGTCGACAACGCCGCCAGCAACGTGACCGCCGTCGGCACGTTCGGGAAGATCTTCACCTCCGCCGTGTGCCGTTCCCTGTCCGCGGGCATCATCCTGCTCGCCGTGGTCTGCGCCATCCTCCTCTGGCGGAGCAAGCGACCCGCCTGGATCGCGACCGTCATGGCGTTCAGCTCGTTCGCGCTGCTGGCGGGTCAGAGCTACGGAGGTGAGGCGATCTTCCGGGTCTACCTCTACGCCGTGCCCGGCTGCGCGATCCTCATCGCACCGATTCTCGTGGACGCGCTCACGATCAGGTACCGGTCCGGATTGCTCCGCCGAGTAGTCCCCGTCGGGCTCGCGAGCGGATTGGCGTACGTGACATTCGCGGGCCTGCAAGGCTATTACGGGCTGTGGTCGCTCGTCGTCGGATATCAGTCCCAGGTGACGTTCGCGGAGGACATCCTCGCGAACGAACAGCCACCGGCGACGATCATGTCGCTCTATCCCGCGGGTCTGCCCACTCGGGTCAGCGCCGATTACATCAAGTTCGCCGTCGTCGACAAAGATTTCGATCAACCCCTGCTGGCCTTGCCTCCGACCTTGCTGGAGGGTTTCCCGCACGGCGGCCAGATCGAGATGCTCACCGCGGACGCGGCGGAACGCGACGGCGACACGTATCTCGTGTTCAACACGCAGGGCACGGCCGCCATCCGCTACTACGGTTATCTACCGGACGGATCCGTCGACAACTTCGAAGACCAATTGCGATCCAGCCCCGACTGGTCGGTGTCCGCGCAGGACGACAACAGCACGATTTTCCGGTACACGGGACCGCGCCGGTAACGGTCACGTCGCGTATTCGGTCACGACCAGTCGGGGCGGGCGCTTAGCATCGGCACATGCAGCGGATGCGGTCGGCCCTGTTCGACATGGCGTTGACGTGCTCGGTGGCGCTGTGCGCGCTGTCCCTCACCCCGGCTGTTGCCGCCGCCGCGCCCGGCGGTGGAGGCGTCCGGACCGCCTACCCCGGATACACCGTGATCGGCAGCGACGAATTCGACGGACCCGCAAATGCTGCACCCAATCCGCAGTTCTGGGGGTACGACCTCGGAGGCGGCGGGTGGGGCAACAACGAGAAACAGGTGTACACCGACTCCCGCCAGAATTCGCGACTCGACGGCAACGGTCGTCTCGTCGTCGAGGCGCGCAGAAATGGTGGCGGTTTCACGTCGGCTCGGCTGGTGACCCGCGGAAAGTTCGAGTTCACGTACGGGGTGATCGAGGCACGGATACAGGTGCCGTCCGGCCCGGGAATCCATCCGGCGTTCTGGACGCTCGGGAGCAACATCAACAGCGTCGGGTGGCCGGCCTGCGGCGAGATCGACATCCTCGAGGTGATCGGGGACGGTTCGCGATACCACGCGGGAGTGCACGGCCCGACCGTCGGCGGCGGACACTGGGAGCGTTCGACGGACGGCTCGATCGGCGCGAACCTCAGCGCGGGTTTCCACGACTACGCCCTGATCAAGGCGCCCGGCCGCATCTCGGTGGGCATCGACGGGAACATCGTCGGCACCGTCACCACAGCGGACCTCCGTCCCGAGGAACGCTGGGTGTTCGACGCCCCCGCGTATCTCCTGCTCGATGTGGCCGTCGGCGGGAGCTGGCCCGGCCCGGTCACGTCGTCGACGCGCTTCCCCGCCACCATGCTGGTGGACTGGGTGAGGTTCTCCCAGTGACGTCCGAGACCGGCGAATTTTCGGTGTGAATAGAATCGACTTCATGGCCGTGTCGAACTCCGAGTGCCGTTGCGGCCACCCATTCGCCGCTCACGAGCACTACCGTAAGGGCACGTCCTGTGCGATCTGCGACTGTCCGAAGTTTCGGCGGCCGTTGCCCCGGTTGATCCGGAAGCTCGTCGGCCGCTGACCGCGCGGAATTCGCCCGGAGACGGCCGCCCTCGCCGAGCGTCTCGTCGCTCCGGCCTCGGTGTCGCCTTCCTGCCGTGCGACGGTATAACATACTTCAAGTATGTATAACTGCTGTATTGCAGTACGTGCATCGTGTAAAAATGGGCATCTAGAAACTTTGTATCCGATTACGCAATGAACGAATGCGTGCGCAGGTGCGGCAGACGGCAGTTCGGGTGGTGGCGATGGGACGTCGGACAGCCGAGCGAGCGGGGACCTCGTCGACTGCCGAGGCCGTGTGGCGAGGCGGTCTGGGGGCGGTCGCCCTCGTATTCGCCGTCCCGGCGCTGCTGTTGGCGCTGGCTCTGTGGCGGGGCTGGGATGGAGCGTTCGCGACGATCGTGGTCGCCGACGGGAGCTTGCTGGTGTTCGCGGTGGTCGCCACCGGGTGTGCCGTCAGGGCTGCCTGGGTGGGGCGTGGCGTGGGGCGCAACAGCTGGCTGGCGTTGGCGGGCGGGCTGGCGGCCTGGTCGGTCGGCCAAGCCATCTGGTGCTACTACGTGGTGTGGCAGGGAAGCGATCAGATACCGTTCCCCTCCTCGGCGGCTGCGGCGTACCTGCTGTTCCCGGTCGGCGCGTGCGCGGCACTGTTGCTGTTTCCGGTCGGTGACAGTGGGCAGTCCCGGACCCGGCTGATCCTGGACGGAATCATCGTGGCCGGTTCACTGTTCGTGGTGTCGTGGGCGAGCGTGCTCGGCAGCGTGTACCGCGCCGGGAGCGACACACCCGTCGCCCTCGTGTTGTCCCTCGCTTATCCGGTCGCGGACCTGGTGATTGCGACGATGGCGATCGTGGTGCTGACCCGAGCGCGGGCTGGGCAACGCCTGACCCTGGGACTGCTGTGCATCGGGATCATCCTGATGGCGTTGTCTGCCAGCGCAGTCTCCTACCTGACCGCAATGGGCACCTATCACAACGGCGGTGTGACCGACCTGGGCTGGGTGGCCGCCTTCGTCGCGATCGGCCTGGCGGCGCTGTCGAGTACCCGAGCACCGTCACCCGAACCGGTTCCGGTGCAGATTTCGTCCCGGGCGCGGTTGTGGTTGCCGTACATTCCGTTGCTGCTGGCTGTCGGTGTCGGCCTCCAGCGGGAGTTGCCCAGCCTGGGCTCCGGGCCGATTCCCGCGGCGATCGTGGTCCTGGTATTCGCCTTGCTGACCCGGCAGTTCATCGTGTTGGCCGAGAATCGTCGGCTGTTGCTCACCGTGGCCCGGCAGGCATTTCGCGACCCCCTGACCGGGCTGGCGAACCGTGCGTTGTTTCTCGACCGGCTCGACCAGGCCGTGCAGCGCCGGCGGCGGGAACGGACACCGATCGTGGTGCTGTGCGTGGACCTCGACGATTTCAAGACAGTGAACGACAGCCTCGGTCATCCCGCAGGGGACGAGTTGTTGATTCGCGTCGCCGAACGGCTCACCGGATGCATGCGGAGCACCGACACGGTGGCCAGGCTCGGAGGTGACGAGTTCGCTGCGCTGGTCGAAGGGAGCGTCGAGGACGCACTGTCTGCCGCGGATCGTGTACTGGAGGCATTCACCCCGCCGTTCGTCATCGACGGTGTCGCACTGTCCATCCGCCCCAGCATCGGGCTCACCATCGCCACGTCCGACGTCCCCGACGTGACGACCGAAAGCCTGCTCAAACAGGCCGACCTCGCCATGTATGCGGCCAAACGCTGCGGTGGTGGGTGCCTGCGCAGTTACGTGCCGGACCCGGTCGACCCCGGCGAGATCGAGGAGCTCACCGACGTCGACCGCCCGGCACACCGTCCCGTCGTCAGCCCCGTCGAAGCCGCACACACACCGCGGCATGCGCGTCCCCCGGCCGTGCCGGGAAGCGACAGCGTGCCGGCGGCGACGATCGGACATCGCCTGCCACAACCGATTCGGGCGAACTGGGTGTCGCCGTCCGACCCGTCGCGGTGCGGCGTCACGGTCCGGCTCGGGATGCTGCTGATCGGTGGGGTTCTGTTGGGGATCTCGCTCGGGTCGCAGGATCAAACCGGGTGGAGAGTGCTGCACGAGGTGTTCTACGACGGACTGGCCCTGAGTGCCGCGCTTGTCGTCGCTGTTCGTGCATGGTGGGTACCGACCGAGAACCGAGCGTGGGCGCTGATCGCGCTGGGCATGACGAGCTGGGCTGTGGGCGACGTCCTGGCGACGTCGTGGGTGCCCGAGGGCCCGTCGCCCTCGGCGGCCGCTCTGCTGACGTTGGCGTTCTACCCACTCGTGTATGCCGGGCTGGTGGTGCTGCTGCGCGCACGGGTGGGGCGGCTACCGACCGAGATCTGGTTGGACGCCGTCACCGCGGGGTTGACGCTGGCGGCGCTGGAGGTTGCCCTCGCATTCGGCCCGATCGACACGGTGGCGGGCCAATCGCCCGCCACGGTGATCGTCGGGTTGGCCTACCCGGTGGGGGACGTGCTGCTGCTGACACTCGCAGTCGGGGCGCTCGCGGTGCTGGGGTGGCAGGCCGAGCAGCGGTGGGCGCTGCTGGTCGCGGGGTTCGTGCTGTTCGCGGTGGCCGACACCGCGTACCTGTTCCGAAGTGCTGCCGGACACGATGTGGAGGTATGGCTCGATGCGCTCCCACACCTCGCCGTACTCCTCGTTGCCGTGGCGAGCTGGCGAGCCCCGGGCCGCGAGAAGACGGGTCGGCTACCGGGACCGGCCATCTGGGTTCCCCCGCTGGTGTGCACCGCCGCTGCAGTGGGGCTGCTGATCCTCGACCACGATGCGCGACTGCCGCGGCTCTCGGTGGTGCTGGCAGCGCTCAGCCTGGTCGCGGTCGCGGCCCGATTCGCGGTGACGTTCCGGCACGTGGTCGTCCTCGCCGGCAGTCATCGCGAGGCGAGCACCGACGACCTCACGAACCTGGCCAATCGGCGGGCGATCGTGGCCGCGCTGACGGCCGCGTACGACGACCAGGCGGCGCAGCCGACGGGGCACCACAACCGTCCGGGGCCCGGTCCTGGTCTGCTGCTGATGGATGTGGTCCGCTTCAAGGAGATCAACGACTCGTTCGGACGGCACGTGGGCGATCAATTGCTGCGGCAGGTGGCGGACCGGCTGTCGCGGTCGGTGCGACCGGGTGATCTGCCGGCACGCCTCGACGGGGACGCGTTCGCGGTCCTGCTGCCGGCGGGGACCGATCTCACAGGCGCCCGGGCCCTGGCGGGCCGTGTCCTCGAGGCATTTCGCGAGCCGTTCGACCTCGACGAGGTCACGGTGCGTATCGAGGCGTGCATCGGGATCGCCCTCTGTCCACGACACTGCACCAACCCCCAGGACTTGCTGCAGTGTGCGGGGGTGGCGGTGTATCGCGCCAAGTGCTCCCGCCGCACGATCGCCGTGTACGACGCCGGCGAGTACCAACGCAGCATCGAGGAGCGGCAGACCGTCGACGAGCTGCGCACCGCAATCGCCGGTGGCGAGCTCACGTGCTACTACCAGCCCAAGGTCAGTGCCTGCGACGGCCAGGTGCACGGCGTCGAGGCACTCGTCCGGTGGGAGCATCCCCTCCGCGGCCTCCTCCTGCCGGACGAGTTCCTGCCTCAGGCCGAACAGTCCGGACTGATGCGGCCACTGACGACGAGAGTGCTGGAGCTTGCGCTGGGTCAGGCTCGGAGCTGGCTCGATCGCGGTATATCGCTGACCGTCGCAGTGAACCTGTCGGTCACCAATCTGCTCGACGTCGACCTGGTCGCCGAGATCAACCGGCTCCTGGACGACCTTCGGTTGCCCGCCGACACACTGATCCTCGAGATCACCGAAAGCGTCCTGATGACCGATTACAGGCGTGCCAGGAGGGTGGTCGAAGCCCTGCAAGGGCTGGGAATCGGATTGTCGATCGACGACTACGGCACCGGCTGGTCCTCCCTCGCGTACCTGCAGGACCTGACCGTCGACGAACTCAAACTCGACCGGGTCTTCGTCGCGCGCCTCGCCAGCGACCCCCGGTCGGTCGCAATCGTGCGTTCGACGGTGGAGCTCGCGCACAGCCTGGGTGCGTCGCTGGTCGCGGAAGGTGTCGAAGACGAGGACACCCTGCGGGCCCTGCGCCGGTACGGCTGCGACGTCACCCAGGGCCACTACCACGGCCGGCCGTTGCCGCCCGACCAACTCGACCTTCGGTTGATCGGCGGGCACCGGTGACGCGAGGCGTCGTCCCGGCTACGTGAACAGACCCTGACCCCAGTGCTGCCCCTCGGCGAGACCGGGCGGGCAGGCGAAGAGTGCGGAACCGACGTGCTGGATGTACTCGTTCATCGCGTCGTTCCTCGACAGGTTCAGCTGCATCGGCACGAACTGTTCCTGCGGGTTGCGGCAGTAGGCGATGAAGAAGAGTCCGGCGTCGAGGTGGCCGAAACCGTCGGAGCCGTCGGTGAAATTGTATCCGCGACGCAGGATCTGGATGCCGCCCAGTTCCTGCGCGGACGCCAGCCGCACGTGGGCGTCGACGTCGATGACCGGGTCGTGCCCCTTCTTGGATTCGAGGTCGAGTTCGTCGAACTCGGTCTTGCCGCTCAGGGGAGCGCCGCTGCCCTTGGACCGTCCGATCACGCGTTCCTGCTCGCCGAGCACGGTGCGGTCCCACTGCTCGATGAGCATGCGGATCCGCCGCGCCACGAGGTACGTGCCGCCGCCCATCCACGCCTGGTCGTCGCCGGAGGCCACCCACACGTTCTGGTCGACGACGTCGGTTTCCTCCGCCTTGATGTTGTTGGTTCCGTCCTTGAACCCGAACAGGTTCCGCGGGGTGTCCTGGGTGGTGGACGTGGACGACGTGCGGCCGAAGCCGAGCTGCGACCAGCGGACCGAGGCCGTCCCGAACGCGACGCGCGCCAGGTTGCGGATGGCGTGCACGGCCACCTGCGGGTCGTTGGCGCACGCCTGGATCGCGATGTCGCCGCCGCTGCGCGCCGGATCCAGGTTGTCCGCCCGGAAGTGCGGAAGTTCTTCGAGCGCCGCGGGTTTCTTGGACGCGAACCCGAATCGGTCGTCGAACAGTGAGGGCCCGAATCCGATGGTCAGCGTCAGCTGGGACGCCGCCAGGCCGAGCGCCTCCCCGGTGTCGCTGGGCGGAACGTACAGGCCGTCGCCGATGGCCCCGTCCGGTGTGGCCTCCTCGCCGGCGGTCATCCGCTCGGCCATGACGGTCCATTTCTTCAGGAGAGCCTCGAGTTCCTCCCGGGATTTCGTGGTGACGTCGAACGCCACGAAATGCATCCGGTCCTGGGCCGGCGTCACGATGCCCGCCTGGTGGTCGCCCCGGAAGGCGACGACGTCGGCGTGCGACAGCGGCGGTTCGGCGGCGGTGGCGCGCCCGACCAGTGCACCGGCGCCTGCCAGGGCGGCTCCCGCCCCGACGGCGCCGAACAGACGTCGTCGGGACATGCCCTTGCGCTCGTCCACCGTGGTGGTCGTGTCGGTCGTACCGGTCGGATCAGTCATGATCATGCGCCTGCTACCACGCCCTGAACCTGGCTGACCTCGGCCGAGAGGGCGTCGATCTTGCGCGAGAGTTCCTGGCGCTGTTGTTCGTTGACAGTGTCGTAGAAGGCGAACCCGTCACCCTGGCGGTACTGGGCGAGTTCGGCATCGAGGTCCGCGAAACGCTGGGTGATGTTCGCGGACAGTTCGGGATTGCGTTCGTCGATGATCGGCTGCAGTGCGGCGACCGCTGCTTGCGAGCCGTCGACGTTGGCCTGGAAGTCCCACAGGTCGGTGTGCGAGAAGATGTCTTCCTCACCGGTGATCTTCGACGTCGAGATCTCGTCGAGCAGCCCCTGCGCGTCGCCGGCGATCTTGGTGGGGTCGATCGTGTAGTCCTCGGCGTTCACCTGGTCGGCGAGATACTGGACGTCGACGACGAGTTGGTCGGCGATCGCGTTGGTGTCGGGCTGCGGACCGGTCACCCACAGGTCCTTCTCGAGCCGGTGGAAACCCGTCCACTCCTGCCCGGGTTCGAGGTCGGCCTCCCGCAGATCGAGTTTGGGGTCGAGTTCGCCGAAGCTCTCCGCCTCGGGTTCGATGCGCTCGTAATACGTGCGGGAAACGGGGAACAGGGCCTTGGCCTGATCGATGTTGCCGGCCTTCACGGCGTCGACGAACTGCTGCGTCGTGTCCTGGAGGGCGACGACCTGACTGCGGATGTAGCGGCGGTAGCCGTCTGCCGCCTCGGCGAGCTGTCCGCTCTCGTCGGAGGCGCTCATCGAGTCGCCGGTGACGGTGAAGTCCTGGCGGATGCCGTTGCCGACCATGCCGGGCTTGCACGCGAGCTGGTAGGTGCCGGCGTCCGGCAGGGACACGATGAGCTGGCGGGTGAGCCCCGGACCGATGTTCTCGACCTCACCCATCGCCCGGTCGCCCTCGGCGTACACGTAGAACTCGGTGACCTTGCTGCCGTTGTTGGTGACCTGGAACGTGCTGTTTCCGGTGGTCCCGGAGTCGGCGCTGACGTCGCAGGTCTCGTCGCTCGCGGTGACGGTGATGTCGTCGGTGCTCGCCGTCGACTTCTCGGTACAGCCTGTGAGGGCCAGCGGCAGCACGGCGACCGAGGCGAGGGCGAAGGTGGATCGGCGCATGGTCTTCATGGGCGGAAGTTGCCTTTCACGAAACTGTTTCGTCGGGTGAGGGGGAGGCAGTGCGCTCGGGGGCCGCGGAGGCCGTCGGGGGTGCGGAGGTCGCGGGTGCGCGTGTGGGCGCGGAGACTGGCCGGAGGAACAGGAACAGGACCACGACGACGTACACGACCCAGGCGACGGCCTGCAGGACGGTCGGGTCGGGCCGGAAGTTGAAGATGCCGGCGAGGACGGTGCCGTACCAGCTGGAGGCGTCGTATCCGCCGGAGATGTCGAACGCGAGTGCGGAGCCGCCGGGCAGGACGCCACCGACCTGCAGAGCGTGGATGCCGTACCCGAGGATTCCGGCGGCGACGATGATCAGGAAGATGCCGGTGTATTTGAAGAATTTCGCGAAGTCGAGGCGGACGGCACCGATGTACAGCAGCACGGTGAGGGCCGCTGCCGCGACGATGCCGAGCAGGAGACCGACGAGGGGCCACACACTGCCTGCGGTGTTCTCGGCGTACCCGACCATGAGGAGCGCGGTCTCGACACCTTCTCGGCCGACGGCGAAGAACGCGAGCGTGAGCACGGCGATCGGACCGGCGACCAGTGCCTTCTCCATGCCGGCCTTGAGGTCGTGGGAGATGGTCCGCGCGGCCTTCCGCATCCACAGCACCATCGTGGTGACGATCGCGACCGCGACGAGGGAGGCGACGCCGGCGATGATCTCGGCGGTCAGTCCGGTGACGGTGGAGGTTCCGTAGTGGATGACGAGGAAGATCGCCGCCACCATCGCCACGGCGATGCCGACGCCGAGCCAGACCCATTTGAGTGCGTCCTTGCGTTCGGCTTTCACGAGGAATGCGGCGAGGATCATGACGACGATGCCCGCCTCGAGACCCTCGCGCAGACCGATCAATCCACTGCCGAACAGCTGCGTGGCGATCGACGGCGCGGTCCCTGCGGCGAGAACTGACATGCACACTCCTGATCGAGGCGGGTCGAGCGCGAGTGACCGGCAAGGTTGGGTAGGCAACCTTGCGGTAGGCAAGGCGAACCTTAGCCCTGTGGAAAACATACACCGCGTGAATGCGTCCGAAGAACCCCTCACCAGCACTTTTACAACTCTTTACCTTCGATGTGTTGCCGTGCCGTGACCCGTATTCGGGGTGGAAGCCGTCTCGCCTGGCCGGGATCGGCGAGTTCGGTGTGGATGATGGAGACGTGAACCGATATCCCGCGCGGCCGACACGTCGTTCCCGATGGCCCGGACCGCTGTTCGCTCTGCTCGCGGCGACAGTGGTCGTGGCCCTCGCCTACGGTGCGTGCTCGCGGGAGCAGCAACCGAGGATCGCCGTACCGGAAGGCATCCCACCCGGTCCCGGTGCGGCGACCCCGCCGATCGACATCAACGCGCCGGGACGGTCCGCGGATCAACTGCACGAGTGGTCCGCCGGACTGGCCGACTCCATCGGCGTCGGAAACACCGCCCTCGAGGCGTACGGCTACGCGTCGGCCGTGATGGCCGAGACGAAACCCGAATGCGGGATCGGGTGGACCACCCTCGCCGGAATCGCCAGCGTCGAGAGCCGGCACGGCACGCACGCCGGTTCGACGGTCGGGCCGACCGGGCAGGTGACGCCCGAGATCCGGGGCATCCCGCTCGACGGCGGACCCGGCGTCGCCGAGATCCCCGACACCGACGGCGGGGCGATGGACGGCGACCCGGTGCACGACCGCGCCATGGGTCCCCTGCAGTTCATTCCCGAGACGTGGAAGAGGTGGGGTGTCGACGCCAACGGTGACGGCGTGGCCGACGCCGACAACATCGACGACTCGGCGTTGACCGCCGCCCGCTACCTGTGCGAGCGGGGCGGCGACCTCACCTCGGGGGAAGGCTGGCAGTCGGCTCTGATGGCCTACAACCTGTCGGGGGAGTACCTCACCCTGGTGCGCGACCGGGCGTCCGCCTACTCGGTCGGGGTGCGCCCGTAATCCTCCCACCACCGCTTCGTGACCTGATCGACGTCGTTTCGCTAGGCGCCGCGCGGGCGGATCGCCGTCGGCGGGGCGCGCCATCCCGCGCCGCTTTCGGTGTGCCGTTACGCTGTGTCCTGGCACGATCGGACCGGTCGGTGCACAGTGCGAAGCCCATATAAGGAGAATCAGCAAGTGTCCATCATTGAGCAGGTCGGAGCCCGTGAAATCCTCGATTCCCGTGGTAACCCCACGGTGGAGGTCGAGGTGCTGCTCGACGACGGAAGTTTCGCTCGCGCCGCGGTTCCGTCGGGTGCCTCGACCGGTGAGCACGAGGCCGTCGAACTCCGTGACGGCGGTGACCGGTACAACGGCAAGGGTGTCGAGAAGGCCGTCGAGGCCGTCCTGAGCGAGATCGCTCCGGCCATCATCGGCATCGACGCCACCGAGCAGCGGACCGTCGACCAGGCCCTGCTGGACGCCGACGGCACCCCGGACAAGTCGCGTCTGGGCGCCAACGCGCTCCTCGGCGCGTCCCTCGCGGTCGCCCGCGCGGCCGCCGAGTCGTCCGGGCTCGACCTCTTCCGTTACGTCGGCGGCCCCAACGCCCACGTCCTGCCCGTCCCGATGATGAACATCCTCAACGGTGGCGCGCACGCCGACACGGGTGTCGACGTCCAGGAGTTCATGGTCGCCCCGATCGGTGCCGCCACGTTCAAGGAGTCGCTGCGCTGGGGCGCCGAGGTGTACCACGCCCTCAAGTCGGTGCTGAAGGAGAAGGGCCTGGCCACCGGTCTCGGTGACGAGGGCGGCTTCGCCCCCGACGTCGCGGGCACCAAGGAAGCCCTCGACCTGATCAGTCTCGCCGTCGGCAAGACCGGTCTCGTGCTGGGCACCGACGTGGCGCTGGCACTCGACGTCGCCGCCACCGAGTTCTACACCGACGGCACCGGCTACAAGTTCGAGGGCAGCAACCGGACCGCGGACGAGATGGCGGCGTTCTACGCAGAACTGGTCGACGCCTACCCGATCGTGTCCATCGAGGACCCGCTGGACGAGGACGACTGGGACGGCTGGGTCGCGCTGACCGATCAGATCGGCAACAAGGTCCAGCTCGTCGGTGACGACCTGTTCGTCACCAACCCCGAGCGTCTGGAAGAGGGCATCGTCAAGGGCGCCGCGAACGCGCTGCTCGTGAAGGTCAACCAGATCGGCACGCTGACCGAGACCCTCGACGCCGTCGACCTCGCGCACCGCAACGGCTACAAGACGATGATGAGCCACCGGTCCGGCGAGACCGAGGACACCACCATCGCCGACCTCGCGGTCGCCGTGGGCAGCGGTCAGATCAAGACCGGCGCCCCCGCACGCAGCGAGCGCGTCGCCAAGTACAACCAGCTGCTGCGCATCGAGGAGAACCTGGGCGACGCCGCCCGCTACGCCGGCGAGGTCGCGTTCCCGCGGTTCGCGTTCGAAGGCTGACGTTCGACCGTCGAGTGAGGGGTGTTGGGGTAGGTGGCACAGCGCGGCAGGCCGCGGTCGTCCGGAGCAAGTCCGGGCGGCCGTGGCACCGGGCGTGGTGAACGGGCCCGCGGAAGCCGCGCGGACGGCGCTCCCGGAGCGCGACGCCCCCGCACCACCAAGT
>NZ_JBHUSF010000152.1:0-20461 GCF_042673295.1 Rhodococcus sp. NPDC057014 | reverse complement strand
ACGTATTCGACGGTGTGGTCGGCGCGCCACCGGACGATGTCGCCGGTGCGGTACATCCGCTCCCCCGCCTCCCCGAACGGGTTGGCGACGAACCGCTGGCTGCTCAGTTCCGGGCGACGGTGGTAGCCGCGGGCGAGACCCGCGCCGGTGATGTAGAGCTCGCCGGGGACGCCGACGGGCACCGGCTGGAGACGCGCATCGAGCACGAGTTCGCCGACGCCGCGGATCGGGCCGCCGAGGGTGATCGGGTCGCCCACCGTCATCGGGTCGCTGATGTTGGCCATCACCGTGGTCTCGGTCGGCCCGTACGCGTTGGACAACTGCCTGCCCGGCGCCCAGCGGGTCACCAGTTCGGGCGGGCACGCCTCGCCGCCGAACACCACGTGCTGGAACTCGTCGAGGCCCTCCGGGTCCACCGTGGACAGCGCCGCGGTGGTGACGAACGCGTGGGTGACGTGTTCCGACCTGATCAGTTCGGCCAGTTCCGCTCCGCCGTACACCGTCGGCGGCGCGATGACCATGGTGGCGCCGACCCCGAACGCCTGCAGGTACTCGAAGACCGACCCGTCGAAGCTCGGTGTCGAGAAGTGCAGTGTGCGGGACGTCTGCGCGGCCGCGAAGCGCTGCCGCTGGTCCTCGGCGAAGTTGTCGAGGCCCTCGTGGGTGACGACGACGCCCTTCGGCTTGCCCGTCGATCCGGAGGTGTAGACGATGTACGCCGCATTGTCGAGGCTGATCGGCGACCTACGGTCCGAATCAGCTACCGGCAGAGCCGGTTTCGCCTGGCACGCCTTCTCGAACTTGGGCGAGTCGAGCTGCAGCCACGGCACCGAATCGGGCAGCGATTTCTCGTACGCGGCCATGGTCAGCCCGATGGTGGCCCCCGAATCGGTGAGCATGTGCTCGATCCGGTCCATCGGGTAGTTCGGGTCGACCGGGACGAACGCGGCGCCCGTCTTGGCCACCGCCCACACCGCGAGCACCGACTCGATCGACCGCGGAATGCCGAGCGCCACGAACGTCTCCGGGCCGGCGCCGCGGGAGATGAGAACCCGGGCGAGCTGGTTGGAGCGCTCGTTGAGTTCGCGGTAGGAGACGTTGCGGCCCTCGAACGTCAGCGCCGTGCGGTTCGGATCCAGTGCGGCTGCGTCCTCGAAGATCTGCGGCAGCGTCCGGACGGAGAACCCGGGGCGGCCGCGCACCGGCGCGAACTCGGCGAGTTCGGCCTCGGTGAGCAGTTGCATGTGGGCCAGGGGGATCTCGGGCCGGTCGGCGAGGGCGTCGAGCACCCGCCGCAGCCGGTCCGCGATCTCGTCGACCGCGCTTTCCTCGAGGACCTCGGGGAGGTACTCGAACTTGAAGTTCAGCCGGGCGTCGCCGGAGGCGACCACCGCGAGCGGGTAGTGCGCGGAGTCCTTGCCGTCGATGCCGAGGACGAACATCCCGGCGATGTCGGTCTGCTCGGTCAGTCCCGCCTCGTCGACCGGGTACGACTCGAACACGGTCAGCGTGTCGAACGTGCCGCCGCCGCCGACCGCCGACTGGATGTCGGTCAGCCCGACGTAGTGGTGATCGAGCAGCGTGGCCTGTTCGCGCTGCACGCGTTCGAGCAACTCGCCCAGCGACTCCAACGGGTCGAGGGTGACCCGCACCGGCAGGGTGTTGATGAACAGACCGACCATCGACTCGATGCCCGCGATCTGCGGCGGCCTGCCGGACACCGTCCCGCCGAACACCACGTCGGAGCGGCCGACCAGGCCGCCCAGGACGATTCCCCACGCCGTCTGGACGACGGTGTTGAGGGTGAGCCCGCGTTCGCGGCTCAGGTCCCGCAGCCGGGTGGTGTGCTCCTCGGACAACGTGAACGCGGTTTCCTCCGCGACGGCGGAGTGCGCCTCACCCCGCTCCAGCGGGGCCAGCAGCGTCGGCTCCTCGACACCGTCGAGCGCGGCGCGCCAGGCGTCGAGGGAGTCCGTGGTGTCGTGGCGCTTCATCCACGCCAGGTAGTCGCGGTAGGAGTGGACCCGCGGCAGCAGGCTGCCGTCGGCGTCCAGGGCGTACAGCGTCAGCAGGTCGCGGATGACCAGCGGTGTCGACCAGCCGTCGAGCAGGATGTGATGGTTGGTCAGGATCAGCCGGTACTCGTCGTCGGTGAGCCGCACCAGGGCGAGGCGCAGCAGCGGCGCCTCCGCCATGTCGAACTTCACCGACCGGTCCCGTGCCACGATCCGCTCGTACTCGCGGGTGGTCTCCTCGGGACCCAGCGCCGACAGGTCGAACTCCGACCACGGCAGTTCCACGTGCTGCTGGATGATCTGCGCGGAGGCGCCGGCACTGTCGTGGACGAACGCGGCCCGCAGGTTGGGGTGCCGGTCCAGCAGGGCCTGCCCCGCCCGGCGGAACCGGTCCGCGTTCACGTCGCCGCGCAGCTTCAGCGCCAACTGCACCAGGTACGGGTCGACCGACGCGTCCGAGAACTGGGCGTGGAACAACAGTCCCGACTGCAGCGGTGACAGCGACCAGATGTCCGACAGAGCCGGGAACCGGGACTCGAGCCGGTCGATGGCGTCCTGGTCGAGCGTCACCAGGTCCAGGTCGGACGGTGTCACACCGCCGGCGTCGGGCCGCGCGACGTGCTCGGTCAGCGCGGTCAGCGCCTGCACCCACAGGTCGGCGAGCGCACGCACCTCGGACGGGGTGAGGACGCCGGTCGGGAACGCCCACGTGGCACGCAGCCGGTTGCCGTCGACCCCGGTGCCGGTGACGGCGTTGATGTCGAGCGCCGACGCCACCGGGATGTCCGAGGCGGGGATGTCGTCGAGCTTGGTGTCCGTCACCGGAACCCAGGCGTGCCCGTGGATGTCGGTGGACGTCGCGCCGCCCAACCGGCCCAGGTAGTTGAACGTGACCTGCGGCTTCGCGAGGGCCCGCAACCGGTCGGCGCTCTCCGGGTCGAGGTAGCGGAGCATGCCGTACCCGATGCCGTGGTCCGGGATGGCCAGCAACTGTTCCTTGACCGCCTTGATCGCCGACCCGGCCGCCCGGCCACCGGCGAACGCGTCGTCGAGGTCGATGCCCGACAGGTCCAGGCGCACCGGGAACATCGCCGTGAACCAGCCGACCGTGCGGCCCAGATCGGCGCCCGGCAGCACCTGGTCCTCGCGGCCGTGACCCTCGAGGCTCACCAGCGACTCACGCGTGAAGTCGCCGTGGGTGCGCCGCCACTGCGCCAGGGCCAGCGCCAGCGCGGTCAGCAGCCCGTCGTTGACGCCGCCGTGGAACGCCTCGGGAACACGGGTCAGCAGAGCGTCCGTGACGTCGGCGGGCACCTCCACGGTGACCTTCTCGACGGTCCCCGCCACGTCGATCGCGGCGTCGAGCGGACGCGATCCGATCAGCGGGTCGTCGGCCTCGAGCACCCGGCGCCACAGTTCGATCTCGGCGCCGCGGTCGAGGGTCGCGTCGACGAGCCCGTGCGACCAGCGCCGCATCGACGTGCCGACCGGCTCGAGTGCCGGTTCCTGCCCCGCGGAGATCTGCGCCCACGCCGTCGCCAGGTCGGGCACCAGGATCCGCCACGACACGCCGTCGACCACCAGGTGGTGGGCCACGACCAGCAGCCGTCCCCCCTCGGCGCCGGCGTCGAACCACACCATCTGCAGCATGACCCCGGCCTCGGGGTCCAATCGCCCTGCGGCGGCGTCGAGTTCGTGGGTGGCGATCTCCGCGAACGCGGCACCGACCACCGACGCGACCTCGACGCGGTGCAGCACGTCGTCCACGTCGACGGCGCCCGTGGCCTGCACCTCGATCCGCCACTGCGGTGCGGCCCCGATCAGACGCGCCCGCAGCATGTCGTGGCGGTCGACGACGGCCGCGATCGTGCGCTTCAGCAGCGTCTCGTCGGCCGCGGCGGGCAGCGACAGCAGCGCGGTCTGGGTGTAGCGGCGGAAATCGCCGCCGCGTTCGAGCAACCACGCCGTGATCGGGGTGACCGGCATCTCGCCGATCCCGCCGCCGGGCAGTTCGTCGAGGACCACGACGTCGGCGGCGCCCGCCCAGGACGCGGCCTCGGCGAGGGCGGCCACGGTCTTGGCCTCGAACACGTCCCGCGGGGTGAGGACCACCCCGGCGGCCTTCGCGCGGGCCACCAACTGGATCGACATGATGCTGTCGCCGCCGAGCGCGAAGAACGAATCGTCCACGCCCACCGATTCCAGACCGAGCACCTCGGCGAACAGTCCGGCGAGGACGGTCTCCATCTCCGTCGCCGGGGCACGGCCCGCCGACACCCGGGCCCCGAAATCGGGTTCGGGCAGTGCGCGGCGGTCGAGTTTGCCGTTGCTCGTCAACGGCAGCGCGTCGAGCACCACCAGGGTGGCGGGCACCATGTACGAGGTGAGCTGGGTGCCGACGAATTCGAGAGCCGAGGACACCTCGACGGTGGCGCCGGATTCCGGCACCACGTAGCCGATCAGCCGGTGGCCGCCGTGCCCGTCGTCGCGGGTGAGGACGACGGCCTGCGCGATGCCGCGGTACCGGAGCAGCGCGGACTCGATCTCGCCGAGTTCGATGCGGAACCCGCGGATCTTCACCTGGAAGTCGCTGCGGCCCAGGTACTCCAGCTGGCCGGCGGTGTTCCAGCGGGCCAGGTCGCCGGTGCGGTACATCCGCGCCCCGGGACGGAGCGGGTCGGCCACGAACCGGGTGGAACTGAGCCCGGCCCGGCCCAGGTAGCCGCGGGTGACCTGGTCACCGGAGACGTACATCTCGCCGATGGTGCCCGGGGGCACCGGGTGCAGGCGCCGGTCCAGGACGTGCACGTGCAGCCCGGCGATGCCGCGGCCGATCACGCTGGCCGAGGCCGACTCCGCGAACGCACGGTCCAGCGCGAGGTAGCTGACGTGGACCGTCGTCTCGGTGATGCCGTACATGTTCACCAGGGTCGGGGCGGAGTCGTCGTGCCGGGCGTACCAGCGGCCGAGCTGACCGAGGTCGAGGGCCTCACCGCCGAAGATCACGTACCGCAGCGCCAGTGCCGCCGCGTTCACGTCGATCTCCGAGACGATGCGGTCGGTCTCGGCGAGCTGGTAGAACGCGGTCGGGGTCTGGTTGAGGACGGTGACCTGTTCGTTGCGCAGCAGTTCGTGGAACATCTCCGGCGACCGTGCCGTGTAGTAGTCGACGACGACGAGCCGGCCGCCGTGCAGCAGCGGACCCCACAGCTCCCACACCGAGAAGTCGAACGCGTACGAGTGGAACATCGTCCACACGTCGTTCTCGTCGAACCCGTACAGCGGCTGGGTGTTCGCGAACAGGGTCAGCACGTTGCGGTGCGAGACGACGACGCCCTTGGGGCGGCCCGTGGACCCGGACGTGTAGATCACGTACGCCACCGACGCGGCGTCGAGCGGGCTCACCCGGTCGGCGTCGGTGATCGTCGCCGGCGACTGCTGCGCGAGGTCCGTCGTCGTTTCCGGGTCGTCCAGCAGGATCGCCGGCGTCTCCGAGTCGGGCAGGGCGGAGACGTCACCCGTGGTGGTGATCACGCAGTTCGGTGCGGCGTCCTCGAACACGAACGCCAGCCGGTCCGCCGGGTAGGTGATGTCGACGGGCAGGTAGCCGCCGCCGGTCTTGATCACGGCCAGCAGGGCGATGATCAGATCGCAGGTGCGTGGCAGTGCCACGGCCACCAGCGTTTCCGGGCCCACCCCCTGGGCAATGAGCAGCCGGGCCAGCCGGTTCGCCCGGGCGTCGAGTTCCGCGTACGTCAGCGCCACGTCCTCCGACGTCACGGCCGTGGCGTCGGGGAACCGGGCCACGCTCTGCGCGAACCGGTCCGCGAGGGTGTCGGTGCCCGCCTCGACACCGGCGGTGTTCCACACGGTCGCCATCGCCGACCGCTCGGCGGCGTCGGTGATCACGATGTCCCCGACCGGGGCCTGCGGGTCGGCGGTGACGGCGGTGAGGATTCGCAGGAACCGGTCGGCGAACGTCCGCACGGTGCCGACGTCGAACAGGTCGGTGGCGTAGATGAACGACGCGGTGATCCCCGACGCCACCCCGTCGGCGTCGAATCCTTCCTCGACGCTGAGCTGCAGGTCGAATTTGGCGACCTCGAGGTCGAAATCGACGGCGGCCGCGGTGAGTTCGGGCAGTTCGAGGCGCGGTGTCTCGTTGTTCCGGAACTCGAGCAGCGCCTGGAACAGCGGCGAGTGCGCGGTGGAACGCTCCGGCGCGAGGACGTCGACGAGCCGCTCGAACGGCAGGTCCGAGTGGTGGAACGCGGCGAGGTCGGTGGCCCGCACCTGATCGATCAGGGTGCCGAAACCCGCGGCCGGGTCGACGGCGCTGCGCAGCACCAGGGTGTTGACGAACATGCCGACCATGTCGTCGAGTGCGGCGTCACCGCGACCCGCGATGGGGGTGCCGACCGCGATGTCCTCGGTGGACGACAGCGCGGACAGCAGCACCGACAGGGCCGCGTGCACGGCCATGAACATGGTGGAGTTGTGCTTGCGCGCCAGCGCGGACAGCGCCCGGTGCACGTCCGCCGGAATCGTGAAGTCGACCTGCGCACCCCGGAACGACTGCTGGACCGGGCGCGCCCGGTCGGTCGGCAGCTGCAGGAGTTCGGGCAGGTCTGCCAGCTGGTCCGTCCAGTACCGGAGCTGCTGGGAGATCAGCGACTCCGTGTCGCTCTCGTCGCCCAGCAGTTGCAGCTGCCACAGCGTGTAGTCGGCGTACTGCACCGACAGCGGGTTCCACTGCGGTGCGCTTCCCGCGATGCGGGCGGCGTATGCGGTCATGACGTCGCGGGCGAGCGGGGTGAGCGAGAACCCGTCCGCGCAGATGTGGTGCACCACGATGACGAGCACGTGATCGTCGGGGGCGAGGGCGAACAGCGCCGACCGCATCGGCACGTCGGCCGTGACGTCGAACCCGGCGGTCGCGAGGACGGCGATGTGTTCCCGGAGTTCGGCCTCGGACACCTCGGTGATCTCGAGGTTCGGTGTCCACTGGCCGGGTGAGAGCACCACCTGGGTGGGTTCACCGTCGTGGGACGGGAAGACGGTCCGCAACGATTCGTGCCGGACGAACACGTCCGTCACCGCCGCGCGCAGCGATTCGACGTCGAGGTGACCGGTGAGGCGCACGGCCAGCGGGATGTTGTAGGCCGCCGAGGACGTGTCGAACTGGTTGAGGAACCACATCCGCTTCTGCGCCAGCGACACCGGCACGTGCGCGGGCTGCGCCATCGGTCCGAGCGGCAGCCGGACGTGGTCGCCGTCGTGCGCCGGGGCGAAGGCCGTCGACTCGATCAGGCGGGCCAGCTGATGGATCGTCGGTGCCTCGAACAGGGTGCGGACGCCGATGTCGGTGTCGAGTTCCGCGGTCAGGCGTGCGGCGACCCGGGTCGCGATCAGCGAGTTGCCGCCGATGTCGAAGAAGTTGTCGTCGATGCCGACCCGTTCGATGCCCAGGACGGTGGTGATGACGTCGGCGATCGTGTGTTCGAGGACCGTCGACGGCGGCCGGAAGGCGTCGGAGGTGGGCAGGAACTGCGGTTCGGGCAGCCCCGCCCGATCGAGCTTGCCGACCGGGGTCAGCGGGATCTCGTCGAGGATCATGATGCTCGACGGGACCATGTGCGCGGGCAGCAGATTCGCCGTCCACTCCTTCAGCTCCGGCGGTTCGAGCACCGACTCGGCTTCGGGCAGCACATACGACACGAGCACGGTGTCGCCGGCGGGGCCGGGACGGCCGAGGGTGACGGCGAATGCGACGGACGGGTGCCCGGCGAGTGCGCTGTCGATGTCGCCGAGTTCGATGCGGAATCCGCGGATCTTGACCTGGAAGTCGGTGCGGCCCAAGTATTCGACCGTGCGGTCGGGCCGCCACCGCGCGAGGTCGCCGGTGCGGTACATCCGGTCGCCCGGATCGCCGTAGGGGTTGGCGACGAACCGCTCGCTGGTCAGCCCGGCGCGGGCATGGTAGCCGCGGGCCAGGCCCTCACCGGAGATGTAGAGTTCGCCGGCGACGCCGACGGAGACCGGTTGCAGCCGGGAGTCGAGGATCACCTCGGACACGCCGCGGACGGGGCCGCCGATGGTGACGGTCTCCCCCACCTGCAGGTGATCGCTCAGGTTGCTCATGATGGTGGTCTCGGTGGGGCCGTAGCCGTTGTACAGGGTGCGGCCCGGTGCCCAGCGGGTCACCAGTTCCGGTGGGACGGCCTCGCCGCCGGCCACCACGTTCTGGAACACGTCCAGACCCTCGGGGTCCACGGAGGCCAGCGCCGCCGGGGTGACGAACCCGTGGGTGACGCCCTCGGCCCGGATCAGCTCCGCGAGTTCCTCACCGCCGTACACGGACGGGGGCACGATCACCATGGTCGCGCCGACGGCGAACGACAGCAGGTATTCGAGGACCGAGGCGTCGAAACTCGGCGAGGAGAAGTGCAGGGCCCGCGACGCCGAGTCCGTCGCGTAGCGGGTGCGCTGCTCCTCGGCGAAGTTGTCGAGACCGCGGTGGCTGACCACCACACCCTTCGGCTTGCCGGTGGACCCGGACGTGTAGATGACGTACGCCGGGTGCGCGAAGCGCAGCGGCACGACCCGTTCGTCGTCGGTCACGGTGTCGGTGGACATCGCCGCGACGGCGGCTTCGGTCTCCGCATCGTCGAGGGTCAGCCACGTGACCGCGGCAGGCAGCCGGTCGCGGTCGGCGGCCACCCGCACACCGAACGTGCACCCCGAGTCGGTGACCATGTGCTCGACCCGCTCCCGCGGGTACGTCGGGTCGACCGGGACGAACGCCGCACCGGTCTTGGTGATCGACCAGACGGCGAGCACCGATTCGATGGACCGTGAGATGCCCAGGGCCACGATGCCTTCCGGGCCGACGCCGCGGCCGATGAGCAGCCGCGCGAGCTGGTTGGACCGTTCGTCGAGTTCCCGGTAGGACATCCGGCGGTCGCCGAACACGAGCGCGGTCGCGTCGCCCGACGCGGCGGCCGTCTCGGCGAACATCTGCGGCAGTGTGCGCACGGACCGGCCGGGCCTGCCGCGGGCCGGAACCAGTTCCGCTTCCTCGGCGTCGGTGAGCAGGCGCAGCTGCGCCAGCTTCATCCCCGGGTGCTCGGCGAGGGCGATCAGCGCGCGGACGATCCGGTCGCCGATCCGCTCGACGGCGGCCCGGCCGAACAGATCGTCGACGTATTCGAGCTTCAGTTGCAGATTGTCGTGCGCCGAGGCGATCAGGGCGAGCGGGTAGTGCGCGGCGTTCGCGCTGTCGTGCACGTCGAGGACGTGCATGCCGGCGATGTCGGTCTGCTCGGTCAGCCCTTCCCGGTCGACGGGGTAGGACTCGAACACGGTCAGAGTGTCGAATCCGGCGCCGGGACCGGCCACCGACTGGATGTCGGTCAGCCCGACGTAGTGGTGGTCGAGCAGTGCGGCCTGCTCGCCCTGGATGCGTTCGAGCAACTCGCCCAGCGTTTCCCGCGGGTCGAGGGTGACCCGCACCGGCAGGGTGTTGATGAACAGACCGACCATCGACTCGATGCCCGCGATCTGCGGGGGCCGACCGGACACCGTCCCGCCGAACACCACGTCGGAGCGGCCGACGAGGCCGCCCAGCACGATTCCCCACGCGGTGCGGATCAGGGTGCTGAGGGTCAGGCCGTGTTCGCGTGCGACCACACTGAGCTGATCGGTGCGGTCGACGTCGAGTTCGACGACCAGTTCGCTGGACTGCGTGTCGCTCTGGGCCGACGCGTCGGCCGGCGCGAGCAGCGTCGGCTCCTCCGCCCCGGCGAGGGCGCGCTGCCACACCCCGAGGGAGTCCTCGGTGCTGCGGTGCGACATCCACGCCAGGTAGTCGCGGTACGGGTGCACCCGCGGCAGCGCCGTGGCGTCCCCCTCCGTGGCGTACAGGGTCAGCAGGTCGCGGATCAGCAGCGGCATCGACCAGCCGTCGAGCAGGATGTGGTGATTGGTGATGATCAGGCGCTGCTCGTCCGCACCGACCTGGATCAGCATGAACCGCAGCAGCGGCGGGGTAGCCATGTCGAACCCGCGGCGGCGGTCGGTGTCGAGGAGTTCCCGGACCTCGGCCTCGCGGCTCTCCTCGTCGAGCGCGGACAGGTCGATCTCCGTCCACGGCAGTTCCGCGTATCCGTGGACCGCCTGGACGGGGGTGCCGCCCTCGTCGTAGACGAACGACGCCCGCAGGTTCGCGTGCCGGTCGAGCAGGGCCTGGCCGGCCACCCGCAGGCGGGACGACACGGCGCCGCGCAGTTCGAGTGTCACCTGCACCGTGTACGAATCGATCGACTCGTCGGCCAGCAACGCGTGGAACAGCAGTCCGGACTGCAGCGGCGACAGCGACCAGATGTCGGACAGCGCCGGGAAGCGCGACTCGATGCGGTCGATGGCGTCCTGGTCGAGGCTGACCAGTTCGAGGTCGGACGGGGTCACACCGCCGGCGTCGGGGCGGGCCGCGTACGTCGTGAGCGCGGTCAGTGCCCGGACCCACAGTTCGGCGAGTGCGCGCACCTCGGCGACGGTGAGGACACCTGCCGCGTACGCCCAGGTGGCGCGCAGCTGAGGCCGGTCGTCGACCTCGGTGGTGACGGCGTTGACGTCGATGGCCGAGGTGACCGGGGTGTCGAGGTCCTGCGCCCGGTCCATGTCGACTTCACCGGTCGGCGTCCAGCCGGCGCGGGTGGCCGCCTCGGACAGGTCGGCGGCGAAGCGTCCCAGGTAGTTGAAGCTGATCTGCGGCAGCGACCGGGCCGCGAGCAGCGGTGCGGTGTCGGCGTTGAGGTATCGCAGCATGCCGTAACCCATGCCGTGGTCCGGGATGGCCAGCAACTGTTCCTTGATCGCCTTGATCGCCGACCCGGCGGCCCGGCCGCCGTCGAACGCGTCGTCGAGGTCGATGCCCGACAGGTCCAGGCGCACCGGGAACATGGCCGTGAACCAGCCGACCGTGCGGCCCAGATCGGCGCCCGGCACGACCTGGTCCTCACGGCCGTGCCCCTCGAGGCTCACCAGGGTTCCGTCGACGGACCGTCCGTGGAGGGTGTGGCCGCGGGTGCGCCGCCACTGGGTGACCGCCATCGCGAGCGCGGTGAGCAGTCCGTCGTTGACGCTGCCGTGGATTGATTCCGGCAGGGCCGTGAGGACGGCCTCGCTGACCTCGGCGGGCAACTGCACCGTGACCCGGCCGACGGTCGCATTGACGTCGACGTCGGGATCGAGCGGACGGCTGCCGACGAGCGGGTCCTCGCAGTCGAGGATGCGCTGCCACAGATCCAGTTCGCCCGCCCGGTTCGCCGCCTCGTCGACCAGCCCGTGCGCCCACCGGCGCATGGACGTGCCGACCTGCTCGAGGACGGGTTCCTGGCCTGCCGAGATCTGCGCCCACGCGGTCGCGAGGTCGGGGACGAGGATGCGCCACGACACACCGTCGACGACGAGGTGGTGCGCGACCACGAGCAGGCGGCCGCCGGACTCCCCGGCGTCGAACCACACCACCTGCATCATGACGCCGGCCGCCGGATCGAGCCGGTCCAGCGCGGCGTCGAGGTCCGCGATCACGGCGGCCGCGAACGCCGGTGTTCCCGGGGCGGCGGACACCGTGACCCGGCGGATCAGGTCCTGCGCGTCCACGGCACCGACCGGGCGGACGGCGAGATGCGATTCGTCGGCGGAGACCATCAGCTGCGCCCGCAGCATGTCGTGCCGGTCGAGGACGGCCTGGAACGTGCCGATCAGCGGTTCGAGGTCGCGCAGATTCGGCGGCGCGGTCAGCAGCGCGGACTGCGACATCCGGTTGAACTCGCCGCCCCGTTCGAGCAGCCACTTCGTGATCGGGGTGGTCGGCATGTCGCCGACACCGCCGCCGGGCAGTTCGTCGAGGACGACGACGTCGGCGGCGCCCACCCACGACGCCACCGACGCGAGACCGGCGACGGTCTTGGCCTCGAACACGTCCCGCGGGGTCAGCACCACGCCCGCCGCCTTCGCGCGGGCCACCAGCTGGATCGACATGATGCTGTCGCCGCCGAGCGCGAAGAACGAGTCCTCGACTCCGGCGGATTCCAGACCGAGCACCTCGGCGAACAGTCCGGCGAGCACCTCTTCCATCTCCGACACCGGCGCGCGGCCGGTCGACACCCGGGCCCCGAAGTCGGGTTCGGGCAGCGCGCGGCGATCCAGCTTGCCTGCCGGGGTGAGCGGCAACTCGTCGAGGACGATCAGCGCGGACGGCACCATGTACGGGGCGAGGAATCCGCCGACGAAATCGAGGACGGCCTCGGGGTCGAGTTCGGCGCCCGCCGTGGGGACGAGGTAGCCGACGAGCCGGTTGGCGCCGGTGCTGCCCTTGTGCGCGGACACCACCGAGCGGGCGACGCCCGGGTATCGGGTGAGGGCGTTCTCGATCTCGCCGAGTTCGATGCGGAACCCGCGGATCTTCACCTGGAAGTCGCTGCGGCCCAGGTACTCCAGCTGGCCGTCGGTGTTCCAGCGCGCCAGGTCGCCGGTCCGGTACATGCGGGCGCCGAGGCCACCGTACGGGTTGGCGACGAACCGTTCCGCCGTGGTGCCCGCCCGGTCCTTGTAGCCGCGGGCCAGACCGGAACCGGTGACGTACAGTTCGCCGGTCACCCCGTTGGGCACCGGGTGCAGGCGGGAATCGAGCACCATCTCACCGGTGCCCATCGGCGGACGGCCGATGGTGACGCCCTCACCGGGCAGCATGGGTCCGGTCACGCTCGACACGACCGTCGCCTCGGTCGGTCCGTAGGCGTTGAACATCCGCCTGCCGCCGGTCACCCACTGCGCCACCAGCTCCGGCGGGCACACGTCACCACCGGTGGCGACGCACTCGAGCCGGTCGAGGCCCACGGGGTCCACGGACGCCATCGCCGCCGGGGTGATGAACGCGTGCGTGACCCGTCCCTCCCGGAGCACGTCGGCGAGTTCGGTGCCGCCGATGACGGAGGCCGGGGCGATCACCATGGTCGCGCCGGACCCGACCGCCAGCAGCAGTTCCAGGATGGACGCGTCGAAGCTCGGCGACGAGAAGTGCAGCGTCCGCGACCGCGGGGTGACCCCGAACCGGACACGTTCGTCGGTGGCGAAGTTCGCCAGACCGCGGTGGGTGACGACGACGCCCTTCGGGGTGCCGGTGGACCCGGACGTGTAGATCAGGTAGGCCGGGTTCTCCAGTGCGAGCGGGTGTGTCCGGTCGGCGTCGGTGACGACGGCGGCGGAGTGTGCGCTCACCTGGTCGTCGAAGCCGGGTGCGTCGACCACGACGTAGGAGGTGCAGTCCGGCAGGGTGGGGCGGAACTCGGCGACGGTGAGCGCGAGCGCCGCGCCGGAGTCGCTGAGCATGTGGACGATCCGGTCGGTCGGGTAGTTCGGATCGACCGGAACGAACGCGGCACCGGTCTTGGCGACCGCCCACAGCGACAGCACCGATTCGGGCGAACGTGCCATCGCCAGCGCGACCACCGATTCCGGGCCGATGCCCCGTCCGATCAGCAGGCGGGCGAGACGGTTCGACCGCTCGTCGAGCTCCCGGTACGTCACCTCGTTGCCCTCGTAGGACAGCGCGGCCGCCTTCGGGTCCACGGACGCCGCGGACGCGAGCAGTTCGGGCAGGGTCCGCGGTTCGGCGTCCGGCCCGTCCATCACGGGGGTGAGCGCCGCACGTTCGGACGCCACCATCAGGTCGATGTCGCCGACGGCCATGTCCGGCTCGGACGTCACGGCGTCGAAGATCCGCTGCAGGTAGTCGGCGAAACCGGCGATCGTGGACGCGTCGAACAGGCTCGACGCGTACGTGAACGCCGCGGAGATCCCCGCCGGCTCCCCCGACACCCCGAATTCCTCGGTCAGGGTGAGCTGGAGGTCGAAGTTGGAGATGTCGGTGGCCAGGTCGAGGCCGGTGACGGTCAACCCGGGCAGCTCCAGCCGTGGCCGCTCGTTGTTGCGGAACTCGAGCACCACCTGGAACAGCGGCGAATGCGACGTCGCGCGTTCCGGCGAGATCGCGTCGACCAGCCGCTCGAACGGCAGATCCGCGTGGTGGAACGCATTGAGGTCGGTGTCGCGGACCGTGGACAGCAGGTCGGTGAACGTGCCGGACGGCTCGACCGGGGTGCGCAGCACCAGGGTGTTGACGAACATGCCGACCATGTCGTCCAGGGCGGCGTCGCCGCGGCCGGCGATCGGGGTGCCCACCGTCACGTCGTCCGTGTCGCCCAACCGGGCCAGCAAGACGGCCAGCGCGGCGTGGACGGCCATGAACACACTCGAATTGTGTTCGCGGGCGGTCGTGATCAACCGGCTGTGGATCTGCGGGTCGATGTCGAACGAGTGGATGCCGCCGCGCATCGACTGCTGCGTCGGGCGCGGGTGGTCCGTCGGCAGCGCGAGCAGTTCGGGGAGCCCGGCGAGCGTGTGCGTCCAGTAGTCGAGCTGGGCGGCGAGCAGGCTGTCCGGGTCGTCGGCGTTGCCGAGCACCCGGTGCTGCCACAGCGCGAAGTCGGCGTACTGCACCGGCAGCGGTGTCCAGTCCGGTGCCTGCCCCCCGGTGCGGGCCGCGTAGGCGGTCATCACGTCCCGGGCGAGCGGGGCCATGGAGAAGCCGTCCGCGCTGATGTGGTGGACGACGATGACGAGCACGTGCTCGCCGGGATCGGTGCGGAACAGGGCGGCGCGCACCGGCACCGACACGGTGACGTCGAACCCGTCGCCCGCCAGCCGCGAAATATGCTCGGGCAGTTGTTCTTCCGTCGAATCGATCGGCGACAGATCCGGCACCACGTCCTCGGTCGGCAGGATCACCTGGAGGGGTTCGCCCTCCACCATCGGGAACCGGGTGCGCAGCGACTCGTGCCGGTCCATCACGTCGGCGACGGCGTCCTGCATCGCGTCCTCGTCGAGGTCGCCGGTCAGCCGCACCGCGAGCGCGATGTTGTAGGCCGGGGAATCGAGGTCGAACTGGTTGATGAACCACATGCGCTTCTGCGCCAGAGAGACCGGCAGGTGGTCGGGGCGCACCCCGGCCACCAGCGGCGGACGTTCGGCGCCCTGCACGGCCTCGGACTCGATCCGGGTGGCCAGCGTCGCGACGGTCGGGGCGTCGAAGATCTCCCGGACGCCGATCCGGCTGCCGAGGGCGGCGTTGACCCGCGCCACCAGCCGGGTGGCCACCAGCGAGTTGCCGCCGAGGTCGAAGAAGCTGTCGTACACGCCGATGCGGGGTGCCTCCAGCAGGTCCGCGAAGATCGACGCGAGGATCTCCTCGATCGGGTTGCGCGGGGTGACGAATTCCGCGGACGGGCTGAGGAACTCGGGCTCGGGCAGCGCGCCCCGATCCAGCTTTCCGGTGGCGCCGAGCGGGAACCGGTCGAGCACGATGATGCGGGTCGGCACCATGTAGGCGGGCAGCGCCTCCGCCGCCGCGTCGCGGACGACCGCGGTGTCGATGTCGGCGCCCGCCACGGGGATCACGTAGCCGACGAGGCTCTCGCCGGTGGCCTCGCTGCGGTGCACCGTGACGACGGCCTGCGCCACCGACGGGTGCGCCAGCACGGCGGCCTCCACCTCGCCGAGTTCGATGCGCTGTCCGCGGAGCTTGACCTGGAAGTCGCGGCGGCCGATGTATTCGACGTTGCCGTCGGCGCGCCAGCGGACCACGTCGCCGGTGCGGTACATCCGCTGTCCCGGTGCGCCGAACGGGTTCGCCACGAACCGGTCCGACGTCAGGTCGCTGCGACCGACGTAGCCGCGGGCCAGCTGGACGCCGGCCAGGTACAGCTCGCCGTGCACCCCGACCGGCACCGGGTGCAGCCGGGAGTCGAGGACGTACAGCTGCGTGTTCCACACGGGTGCGCCGATCGGGACCGAGGCGCGGTCGCCTTCCGTGCATTCCCAGAAGGTGACGTCGACGGCGGCCTCGGTGGGGCCGTACAGGTTGTGCAGCGCCGCGGATCCGAATTCGCGGAAACTGTCCGCAGTGGCGGGCGGGAGGGCCTCACCACTGCAGAACACCTGGCGCAGCGAACCGCACAGTTCGGGTTCGGCGCCCGCCGTGAACACGGCGAGCATCGACGGCACGAAGTGCATGGTGGTGACCTGGTGGTCGGCGATGATGTGGGACAGGTACGTCGGGTCCCGGTGACCGTCCGGCGCGGCGAGGACGAGTCGCGCACCGACCTCGAGGGGCCAGAACAGTTCCCACACGGACACGTCGAATGTGACCGGCGTCTTCTGCAGCACCACGTCCGTGTGATCCATCCGGTACGTGTCCTGCATCCACAGCAGCCGGTTCGCGATCGCCCGGTGACTGACGGCGACGCCCTTCGGCCTGCCCGTCGACCCCGACGTGTAGATCACGTAGGCGGTCGAATCGGGGTGGATCGGACCGCCGCGCTCGGCGTCGGTGATCGGGGTGCTGGGCCGCCGGGACAGGTTCAGGGTGTCGATCTCGATCACGGCGGCGTCCGCGCCGTCGACGCCCTCGCACCGATCGCGGGAGGCGGTGAGAACGCACGCGGGTTCGGCACTCTCGATCACGTACGCGATCCGCGACGCCGGATGGTCGGGGTCGAGCGGCACGTACGCGGCCCCGGTCTTCTCCACCGCATAGATCGCGATCATCAGTTCCAGGGAACGGCGCAGCGCGACGGCGACCCGGGATTCGGGTCCGACGCCGCGGGCGAGGAGTTCACGGGCCAGCCGGTTGGCGCGGGCGTCGAACTCCGCGTAGAGCAGTTCCTCTTCGGCGAACACCACGGCCACGGCGTCCGGGGTGCGGGCCACCTGCGACTCGAACAGGCTGACCAGGGTCGCCGAGTCCGGGACGGGAACGTCGGTGGCGATCCACTGCTCGAGCATCCGGTGCGTCTCGTCCGCGCCGATCAGGTCGAGGTCGCCGACCTTTGCGTCCGATCCGGCGGTGACGGTCTCGAGCAGGGTGACGAATCGCGCGGCCAGCGCCGTCATCGTCGGCGGGTCGAACAGTTCCGACGCGTAGGAGAACTGGACGTCGATCGCGCCCGGGGCGCCGGAGTCCTCGATGTGCTCGGTGAGGATCACCTGGAGGTCGAACTTCGCGGCGCCGGTCTCGAGGGCCTCGACCTCCACGTCGAGTCCGGGCAGTTCGAGCCGCGTGTTCGCGAATCCCTGCAGCACCAGCATCACCTGGAACAGCGGTGAATGCGCTTCGGAGCGAGTCGGTTTCAGTTCGTCGACGAGCCGCTCGTACGGCAGGTCGGTGTTGCTGAACGCCTCCAGATCCACGGAACGGGTGTGCGAGAGGATCTCGGGGAAGCTGCGATCGGGGTCGACGGTGGTGCGCAGGACCACCGTGTTGACGAACATGCCGACGACGTCGTCGAGTTGCCGTTCCCCGCGGCCGGAGACCGGGGATCCGATCGACACGTCGGCCGACCCGCTCGACCGGGACAGCAGGACCGCCAGAGCCGCGTGCACCACCATGAACAGGCTGGCGTCGTTCGCGCCCGCGATGTCGAGCAGCGCGGTGTGGATGCGTGCCGGAATCGTGAAGTCGGCGGTCGCGCCGATCATCGACTGCCGGGCCGGGCGCGGGCGATCGGTCGGCAGATCCATGACCTCGGGGGCACCGTCGAGAGTGCGGGCCCAGAACGCCAGCTGGCGGGACAGCAGACTCGTCGGATCGTCGGAGGAACCGAGCAGTTCGCGCTGCCACACCGCGAAATCGGCGTACTGCACCTCCAGCGGCGCCCACTGCGGGGCCTCGCCGGCGGCGCGGGCGTGGTAGGCCACCATCACGTCCCGGGTCAGCGGTGTCATCGACAGGCCGTCGGCGGCGATGTGGTGCACCACGAACACCAGCACGTGGTGGTCGGTCGCGGTCCGGTACAGCTCCGCCCGGATCGGCGGTTCCACCGTGACGTCGAAACCGGTTGCGGCGTCGTCGATCAGGCGGGATTCGAGTTCGCTCTCGGCGACCTCGACCACGTCGAGCCGGGGGCTCACCTCCGCGACCGGCAGCACCACCTGGATCGGGCCGTTGGGGGTGTTCGGGAACACCGTCCGCAACGACTCGTGGCGGGTGAGGACGTCGCTCACCGCGGTCCGCAACGCCTCCACGTCGAGGGTACCGCGCAACCGGATGCCGACGGGAATGTTGTACGCGGGCGATGCGGTGTCCAACTGGTTGATGAACCACATCCGCTGCTGCGCCAGCGACACCTGCACCGGGCCGGAGCCGGCCCGCGGGGCGAGCACGGGGCGGGCGGAGGTGCGGGGCCCGGCGGCGTCGACGCGCGCACTGAGCAACGCGACGCTGGGCGCCTCGAACAAATCCAGCACCCCGATCTCCGTGCCGAGGGCAGTGTTGACCCGGGACACCACGCGGGTCGCGACGAGGGAGTCGCCGCCGAGGTCGAAGAAGCTGTCGTCGACGCCGATGCGCTCGACTCCGAGCAGCGTCGCGAACACCTCCGCGATCTGCATCTCGGTGGGGGTCACCGGTGCCCGGTAGACGGTGGAGGTCGCCTCGAACTGCGGTTCCGGCAACGCCTTCCGGTCGAGCTTGCCCGCCGGGGTCAGCGGGACCTCGGCGAGTTCCATCACCCTGGCGGGCACCATGTGCGCGGGGAGCGCGGCGGCGGCGTGTTCGAGGAGGTCGCCGACGACGATCTGCGCGCCGTCCTCGGGCAGCACGTACGTCACCAGTGCCGTGTCGCCGGACGGTGCGGTGCGGCCGACGGTGGTCGCGAACGCCACGCTCGGGTGCGAGCGGACGACGGCGTCGATCTCGCCGAGTTCGATGCGGAATCCGCGGATCTTCACCTGGAAGTCGGTGCGGCCCAGGTATTCCAGCTGTCCGGCGGCGTTCCACCGGGCCAGGTCGCCGGTGCGGTACATCCGCTCACCGGGTGTCCCGTGCGGGTCGGCGACGAACCGTTCGGCCGTGGGGACCGATCGGTTGTGGTACCCGCGTGCCACACCGTCGCCGGTGATGTACAACTCGCCGGGCACCCCGGCGGGGACGGGGTGCAACCGCGAATCGAGCACCAGCAGACCGCAACCGCGGGACGGGCGGCCGATCGTCACCGGTTCGCCGACCGTCAACGGGCCCGCGACGCTCGCGACGACGGTGGCTTCGGTGGGGCCGTAGGCGTTGTACATGACGCGTCCCGGCGCCCACTGCTGCACCAGCGCAGGAGGACAGCTCTCACCACCGGTGACGACGCACCGGATGTGGTCGAGGCCGGTGGGATCGACGGATGCCAGCGCGGCCGGCGTCACGAACGCGTGCGTCACCCGTTCGCGGCGCAGCAGATCCGCGAGTTCGGTACCGCCGTACACCGTCGACGGTGCCACCACCATCGTGGCGCCCGCGCCCACGGCGAGAAGCAGTTCCAGGATCGACGCGTCGAAACTCGGGGACGAGAAGTGCAGGGTGCGCGACCCGGCGGTGACGTCGAACCGCTGCCGCTCGTCCTCGGCGAAGTTCGCCAGGCCGACATGGGTGACGACCACACCCTTGGGTGTGCCGGTGGAACCGGACGTGTAGATCAGGTAGGCCGGATCCGCCGTCCGCAACGGACGGAGGCGGTCGGCGTCGGTGATCGCGCCGGCGGTGTGCAGCTCCAACTCCCGCCCGAACGACGCGTCGTCCATCACCAGCCACGGCGTGATCGCCGGCAGCGACGCGCGGTGCGCCGCGGCGGTGAGACCGACAACCGCACCGGAATCGGTGAGCATGTGCTCGATGCGGTCGGCCGGGTAGTTCGGGTCGACCGGGACGAACGCGGCCCCGGACTTCGCGACCGCCCACGTGGCCAGCACCGACTCGATCGAGCGCGCGATCGCCAGCGCCACAACCGAACCCGGACCCACGCCGTGCCCGATCAGCATGCGGGCCAGCCGGTTCGACTGCTCGTCGAGTTCGGCGTAGGTCAGGGTGCGCCCCTCGTAGACGAGGGCGTCCCCGTCACCGCCCGCCGCCACGGCACCGGCGAGCAGTGCGGGCAGCGTCCGGGGCTCCACCGCGGGCTCGTCGCGGACCGGCGCGAGCTCCGCGTACTCGGCCGGTTCGAGGACGTCGACGTCCCCGATCGGCGAGGTCGGATCCGCCGTCACCGACTGCAGGATGCGGACGAAGCGGGCGGCGATCGCCTCCGCGCTGTCGCGGTCCCACACATCCGTCGCGAACCGCAGCCGGCCGTTGATGCCGCCGGTCTCCGATTCGGTGAAAGAGAACACGAGATCCAGCCCCAGGGCTCGGTGTTCCCGCTGGATCGGGCTGATCGTCACGGTCCCCGAGGAGTCGTGCGGATGGCCGCCGTCGGTGAACTCGAGCATCACCTGGAACAGCGGCGTGTGCGACGGGTCCGGTTCGGCCACCACGGCGGCGACGAGATCGTCGAACGGCAGGGCCG
>NZ_JBHUSF010000151.1:0-20463 GCF_042673295.1 Rhodococcus sp. NPDC057014 | reverse complement strand
GTCGCGGGCGACGCCGAGGACGCCGATTGCGATGGTGTCGCTGACGGTGAAGATCGCCTCGGGGCGCGAATCCGACTCGAGGAGAATGGCGGCGGCGGCGACACCGCCGGACACGTCGAAGTCGGAGCGGACGACGCGCTCCGGCCGGAGTTCGATGCCGTTCTCGGCCAGCGCGTCCCGGAATCCGGCGAGCCGATCACGGGAGGTGCTCGCGTGGTCGGGGCCGGCGATGGCGGCGATCTCGGTGAACCCGCGGTCGAGGAGGTGGCGTCCGGCGAGGTAGCCGCCCCGGTGGTCGTCACCGGACACGAACGGCAGACCGACGTCGGCGTGCCGATTGAGCTGCAGCATCGGCAGCGACCCCACCGACAGTGAGTCGACGAACTCGCGGCCGGGACTGTGCAGGCTGCTGAGCAGCAGGCCGTCGACCTGCCTTCTGACGAGGAACTCGATGGCGCGGCGCTGGGCGTCGAGGTCGTCGGGTGGGCTCGACAGCAGCACCGAATAGCCGGCCTGCGTGGCCGTCTCCTCGATGCCCTGGAACATCGTCGCGACCACCCCGTCGGTGAGTCGCGGCATGACGACGCCGAGGGTGGTGGTCTTGCGGGTGCGCAGGCTCGCGGCCCACAGGTTGGGCTGGTAGCCGAGTTCCACCGCCACCTCGCGCACTCGCAGCGCGGCGTCGGACCAGCCGTCGGCGGGCTCGGGTTGCCGGAGCACCCGCGACGCCGTCGACACGTGGACGCCGGCACGTTCGGCGATCTCGCGGAGGGTCGGCGGACGCCCGGACGTGCGGGTCGGGCGATCCGGCAGGTTCACGGGCAATCCTCGCGCTCGGGGTCGGGGACCCGGCGGCCTCGTGGTTGACGTCCGCCGGAACGCGACTTAGTCTACGTGACGAAATCGTTCGTGCAATCGTTCTCGCGAACGTTTGCACACCAGCCCCACCGGCCCCGTGGAGGAACACATGTCCGACTCGCAGACCCTGTCCCAGCTGTTCGCCCTCGACTCGTTGCTCGACACCGAGGAGATCGCGATCCGCGACACCGTGCGCCGATTCGCGGACGAGAAGATCCGGCCCCACATCGGCGAATGGTTCGAAGCGGCCGCGCTGCCCGTGCGCGAACTGGCGGAAGGGCTGGGCGAACTCGGTGTGCTCGGCATGCACCTCGAGGGATACGGCTGTGCCGGCACGAGCGCCACCGCCTACGGCCTGGCCTGCCTGGAACTCGAGGCCGTCGACTCCGGAATCCGCAGTCTCGTGTCCGTGCAGGGCTCGCTGGCCATGTACGCGATCCACCACTACGGCAGCGAGGATCAGAAGCAGGAATGGCTGCCCCGCATGGCCGCAGGCAAGGCGATCGGCTGCTTCGGCCTGACCGAACCCGACTTCGGCTCCAACCCCGCAGGCATGCGCACCAATGCCAAGCGGGACGGTGACGACTGGATCCTCAACGGCACCAAGATGTGGATCACCAACGGATCCGTCGCCGACGTGGCCGTCGTGTGGGCGCGCACCGACGACGGCATCCGCGGATTCGTCGTGCCCACCGACACCCCCGGCTTCTCGGCGCCCGAGATCAAGCACAAGATGTCGCTGCGCGCGTCCGTCACGTCGGAACTCGTGCTCGAGGACGTCCGGCTGCCCGAATCCGCGATGCTGCCGGAGGCCAAGGGACTGTCCGGTCCGCTCGGCTGCCTCAACGAGGCTCGGTTCGGCATCATCTTCGGTGCGATGGGCGCGGCCCGCGACTGCCTGGAGTCCGCGATCTCCTATGCGCAGGACCGTCAGGTGTTCGACAAGTCGCTGGCGGCCTACCAGATCACGCAGGTGAAGATCGCCGACATGGCCCTCGAGGTCGGCAAGGGCCACCTGCTGGCGTACCACCTCGGACGTCTGAAGGATCGCGGCGAGGCCCGCCCCGAGCAGGTCAGCACGGGCAAGCTGAACAACGTCCGCGAGGCCATCGCCATCGCCCGCGAGTGCCGGACCATCCTCGGCGCCAACGGAATCACGTTGGAGTACCCCGTGATCCGTCATGCCAACAACCTCGAGTCGGTGCTGACCTACGAGGGAACGTCCGAGGTGCACCAGCTGGTGATCGGCCGTGCGCTGACGGGCGAGGCAGCGTTCCGGTGAGCGGGTCGCTCGAATCTGCCCGGACTGCTTCGCTGGACGGCCTGCTGATCGCCGACTTCGGCCGGGTGCTCGCCGGGCCGTACGCCACGATGCTGCTCGCCGATCTCGGCGCGGAGGTCGTGAAGATCGAGCGTGCCGGCGTCGGCGACGACACCCGGCAGTGGGGTCCGCCGTGGGTGGGCGACGAGTCCACCTACTTCCAGTCCGTCAACCGCAACAAGCGGTCCGTCGCGTGGGACCTGCGCGACCCCGTCGACCTGGAACAGGCGCGGGAACTGGCCGCCCGGGCCGACGTGGTGGTGGAGAACTTCCTGCCCGGCACGATGGACCGGCTCGGGCTCGGCTACGACGCCGTGCGGGAGATCAATCCGGACGTCGTCTACTGCTCCGTGACGGGGTTCGGCGGCCGGAACAACCTCCCCGGATACGACCTGCTGATCCAGGCCGTCGGCGGGTTGATGAGCATCACCGGTCCCGAACCCGGCGTTCCGACGAAGGTCGGGGTGGCCGTCGTCGACGTCATCACCGGACTGCACGCCGCGGTCGGGATCCTGGCGGCGCTGCGTCACCGCGACCGGAGCGGAAAGGGGCAGCGGGTCGAGGTGAACCTGCTGTCGTCGCTGCTGTCCGCCCTCGCGAACCAGACGTCGGGGTATGTGGGCGCCGGTGTCGTCCCGCAGGCGATGGGAAACCGGCACCCCAGCATCGCGCCGTACGAGGTGTTCCAGACCGGCGACCGTCCGCTCGTGCTGGCGGTGGGGAACAACCGTCAGTTCGCCTCTCTCGTCGAGGTTCTCGGTGTTCCCGAACTCGCCGGCGACGAGCGGTACGCGACCAACACGCAACGGGTGGCGCATCGTGAGCAACTGGTCCGGGACATCACCGACGCGCTGTCCGCGGACTCCGCGGACGTGTGGTTCGAGAAGCTCACCGAGCAGGGCGTCCCGTGCGGGCCGCTCAACGACATCGCCGACGCCGTCGCGCTCGCCGAGCGGCTCGGGCTGAACCCGGTGGTCGAGATCGACGACCCGCGAAGGGACCGGCCGGTGCGGCAGGTGGCGAACCCGATCCGGCTCAGCGCGACCCCGGCGAGCTATCGCAGCGCGCCGCCGCGGCTGGGCGAGGACACCCCAGCCGTGAGTACTTGTTAACCGCCCGCGGTTAACAAGTACTCACAGGCGGCTCTTTCCTAAGGGAGTGTTAGGAAGGCTCCGCGGCTCTTCCGTATCGATGTGACGTGACCCACTGTGGTGTGAACGCAGAGATCCAGGGCATCGAGAGGAGTCCCGCGTGAGCACCACATCGACGGGTGAGCGCCGAGTCATCGGCAATGTTTTGAAGGGTTCGGTCGGCAACCTGATCGAATGGTACGACTGGTACGTCTACGCGGCGTTCAGCGTGTACTTCGCGAAGGAGTTCTTCCCCGAGGGCGACACCACCGCGCAGTTGCTGTCCACGGCAGCGGTTTTCGCGGTCGGGTTCCTCATGCGGCCGATCGGCGGCTGGATCATGGGACGGTACGCGGACCGCCGCGGTCGCCGGTCGGCGCTCACCCTGTCGGTGACGGTGATGGCGGCGGGTTCGCTCGTCATCGCCGTCACGCCGTCGTACGCGAGCATCGGGATCGTGGCACCGGTGCTGCTGGTGATCGCCCGGATGCTGCAGGGACTGTCGGTCGGCGGCGAGTACGCCACCAGCGCCACGTACCTGGCCGAGGTCGCCTCGCCGGGCAGACGCGGGTTCTACTCCAGCTTCCAGTACGTCACGCTCGTCGCCGGGCAGCTGATCGCACTGGGTGTGCAGATCGTCCTGCAGCTGACACTGCCGGCGGAGGCCATGCAGTCGTGGGGCTGGCGGATCCCGTTCGTCATCGGCGCCGCCGGTGCCGTCGCGGTGATGTGGCTGCGTCGCACGATGGACGAGTCGGAGGCGTTCACCGAAGAGGTGGAGGCCACACGCGAGAACGACGTGCCGAACAGTGGCCCGAAGGAGGGTTCGCTCCGGATGCTGCTGCAGTACCCCCGCGAGTGCCTGCTCGTGTGCGCGCTGACGCTGGGTGGGTGCGTGGCGTTCTACACGTACACCACGTACATGCAGAAGTACATGATCAACACGTCCGGCATCTCCAAGGACACGGTGGCGTGGATCAACTTCGCGGCCCTGCTGGTGTTCATCGTGTTGCAGCCGATCGGCGGCGCACTGTCCGACCGCATCGGCCGCCGGAAGCTGCTGATCTTCTTCGGCATCGGCGGAACCGTCCTCACCGTGCCGCTGATGACCGTGCTCGGGAAGACGACGAACCCGGTGCTCGCGTTCGCGCTGATGATGCTGGGACTGATCGTCGTCACCGGGTACACGTCGGTGAACGCGATCGTGAAGACCGAGCTGTTCCCGACCAAGGTTCGCGCGCTCGGCGTCGGCCTGCCGTATGCCCTCACGTTGGCGATCTTCGGCGGAACCGTCGAGACCGTCGCCCTCGCCCTGAAGCGGGCCGGCCACGAATCGCTATTCTTCTACTACGTGACCGGGTGTATCGCCATCTCGCTCGTCGTCTACTTCTTCATGCGTGAGACTTCGGACGGTTCGCCCCTCGACCGGACGACCAGCCGGGAGGACACTCCGGACGACGACGTCGAGCTGGTCGACTCGCGGAGCTGATCGAAGGGAAGTGACGTGCAGATCGCGGTGGTCGAGGACGACGACGGTGTCGGCGACGCACTCGTGGAGGCGCTCGGAACCCACGGCCACCAGGCGGTGCGGATGCGCCGCGGCTCCGATCTCCTTCTCGGCCATCGCGGTGTGGACGCGGTGATCCTGGACCTCGGTCTCCCCGACGCGGACGGCCTGCAGGTGCTCCGGCAATTGCGGGCGGTCAGCGACGTTCCGGTGGTGATCCTCACGGCCCGCGACGACGAACGGTCGGTGGTGCGGGGACTGCGCGGCGGCGCGGACGACTATCTCGTCAAACCGGCGCGGCTCGCGGAACTACTGGCGCGGCTCGACGTCGTGACCCAGCGCCGCCGGGCGACCGGACCTTCGTCTGCGCAGACGGTCACCCAGGGTGATGTGGTGGTGGATCTGGCGGCGCGTGAGGTGGAGGTCGGCGGCGCTCCGGTTTCTTTGACGGCCAAGGAGTTCGAGCTGCTCGAGGTGCTCGTCACCCGCCCCGGCGCCGCGGTGAGCCGTCAGCAGTTGATGGACGCGGTGTGGGGCGACGCGTACGTGGCGATCTCCCGCACCCTGGACGTCCACATGACCGGGTTGCGGGCGAAACTCGGCCGCCCCGGGCTTATCTCGACCATCCGCGGGTACGGCTACCGCTGGGGTACGTGACGTGCGCCGGCGTGTGCTCGCGGTCCTGCTGGTGTTCGCGGCCGTCGCGGTGGTGGCCTTCGCCGTCCCGCTGGCGCTGGCCACGAGCGCCGGGCGAACGCAGGCCCTGCGGCTGAGCAGGGAGGCGGACGCGACGCATTTCGCCGGCCTCGCCGGGCAGACGCAGGCCCCGGGGAGTGCCACGTTGTTGCGCGAGGAGGTGGCCCGCTACCACGAGTTGTACGGCGAGGGTGTCCTCATCGTCGACACCAGGGGCAACGTCCGCGCAGGGGCGGGACTGTCGCCGGACGACTCCGCCGTCGCCGCGGCGATCACCGCGGGACTGCGCAACCAGAAGCAGGGGATCAGCGGTTCGCTGACCCCGTGGTCGGCGGACCGCGTGCTGTCGGCTGTGCCCGTCGGCACCGGGGCGCAGGTCGACGGCGCCGTCGTCCTGGACGTGTCCACCCGCGCCGCACGCGATTCCATCCGAACGTCGTGGCTGGTGATCGTCGCGGGGGCGCTCGGCGCGCTGGCAGCGGTCACGGCCGTCGCGATCGCCCTGTCCCGGTGGACCGTTCGCCCGCTCGGGGCGCTCACCGCCAGGGTCGGCGCCCTCACCGAGGCGGTCCCGTCCCCGCGCCCGCGGTCGGGTCGCGTCTCGGGGCGGCCGTCCGGCCGGTACAGCGGACCGCCGGAGGTGCAGGAACTCGCGAAGGCGTTCGACACCATGTCGGGCGCCGTGCAGGCGTCCGGTCAGGCTCAGCGTCAGCTGATCGCCGACACCGCCCATCAACTCCGAAACCCGCTCGCGGCCCTGCACATTCGGCTGGACTCCCTCGGGCCGCACGTCGCCGAGGCCGGTGCCGAAACGTACCGCCGGACGGGGATGGAGGTCGATCGGCTCGGCGGAATCCTGGACGGACTGCTGGCGCTCGCCGTCGCCGAATCACCCGCCGACGCCGGCGAGGACGAGTCCGCGCGCGGCGGGTGCGACGTCGGTGCCGTCCTCGCGGACCGTGCCGACGCCTGGACGGAGGCGCTCGGCGAATCGGGGATGGCCCTCGTGTTCCGGCCGCCGGCCGAGCCGCTGGCCGCGGACTTCCGGGACAGTCACCTGTCCCAGGTCCTGGACGTCCTGCTCAGCAACGCGCACGCGTACGCCGGTCGCGGTTCGACGGTCCGGATCGACACGGGACGGTCCGCCGCCGGAATCGAGATCCGGGTCAGCGACGACGGGGTCGGGGTGAGCGAGGACGAGATCGGCAAACTGTCGTCACGCTTCTTCCGCGGGTCCGGGGCGGCGCAGCAGGGCACCGGGCTCGGACTGTCGATCGCGACCGCACTGGTCGAGGGCGGCGGTGGAACGCTGACGATCGCCGCGGAGCAGCCACACGGGCTCCGGGTGACGCTGACACTTCCGGCGGTGGCACCGTGATCACGCGACGAGCCTTACTGCGCGGCGTCCTCGCGGCGGGCGCGACCGCCGTCACGGGCGCGGGTCTCTCCGCATGCTCGGGCAGCGGCGGTGATCCGCTGCGACTCGCCGCGGGTGAAGAAGGCGGATTCTTCTGGGAGTTCGCCCAGTTGACGGCCGCGGCCGCGGAACGTGCCGCACTGCCGGTGCGGATCGTCCCGGTCCGGACCGCGGGGTCGATGGAGAATCTGGCGGCGCTCGCGTCGGGGGAGGCGGAACTGGCGCTGAGTCTCGCCGACGCCGCCGTGTCGGCCATGGAGGCCGGCGCCGCGTTCACCGCCCTCGGCAAGGTGTACGAGAACTACATGCAGCTCGCGGTGCGTGCCGATTCCGGGATCGCGGACACCTCGCAGCTGCGGGGCGCCCGAATCAGTCTGGGCGCCACAGGCTCCGGAGCGGAACTGACGGGCGAACGCATCCTCGACGTCCTGGGACTGGCGGGTCCGGGAGACGTGACGCGACTGCACCTGTCGATGACCGATGCGGGGCAGGCCCTGCGGAACGGCACCGTCGACGCGGTGCTGTGGGCGGGCGGGGTGCCGACGCCGTCGTTCGCGGATCTCGGGATCCCGCTGCGACTGCTCGACCTGTCCGCCGAACTGGAACGACTGCGGGTGCGGTTCGGCCCACGCTACGAGCCGGTGCTGATTCCGCCCGGCACGTACGGACAGCAGACGTCGGTCGCGACGATCGGTCTCGCGAACCTGCTGCTCGCCGATCCGGCGGTGTCCGACGGCGCCGCGGGCGCGATCGTCGAGGTGCTCATCGACCACGCCGCGGAACTGGTGCCGGATCAGGCGACCGGCAGCCAGTTCCTGGACCGGCAGTCGCTGATCGTCACCGCAGGCGTGCCGCTGCACCCCGGAGCGGCCGCCGCATACCGCAGGCACCACGGCTGAGCCGGTCCTACTGCACCCGGGCGACGACGAAGATGCGCCGGAACGGGAAGAATGTGCTCCCGTCCGGTCGCCGGGGATACGCCTCGTCGAGGAGCGGGACGAGTTCCTCGCGGAAGCGGTCCCAGTCCGGCGCCGAGAGGGCATCCTTGACCGGTCGGAGCGCGGTGCCGGTGATCCACTCGAGCACCGGGTTCTCCCCGGTCAACTGCTGGACGTACGTGGTCTCCCAGGCGTCGACGGCGCATCCGGCGTCCGCGAGCAGGCCCGCGTACCCGACGGGATCGTCGACGACGTTGTCCGCCCGGAACGGCACGTCCGTCAACCACCGGGACCACCGCTCGGTCCCGGCGAGGTCGCGGACGATCGCGTGCGAGGGCGCGTCGAAGTTGCCGGGGACCTGCACCGCGATCCACGCCCCCGGCGGCAGCTGTGCCGGCCAGCGGCGCAGCAATTCCCGGTGTTCGGGCACCCATTGCAGGGCGGCGTTGGAGACGACGACGTCGGTGTCGGGCTGCGGCGTCCAGTCGCGGACGTCCAGCCGGGCGGCGTCGAGGCCGCGGTCACGCGCGGCCCGGACCATCTCGGGTGAGCTGTCGGACGCCTCCAGGACGGCGTCCGGCCACCGCTGGGCGAGGCTGACGGTCAGGTTTCCCGGTCCGCAGCCGAGGTCGACCACGCGGCGGGGTGACCGCGCGTCGACACGCGTCAGCAACTCGTAGAACGGGCGCCCCCGATGGTCCGCGAAGGCGAGGTACTTGTCCGGATCCCAGATGTCGTCCACGCCTTCAAACAGTACGCCCATACTGTTGGTGTGTGGGGTCAGAGGCCGAGATCCTTCGCGATGATCGTCTTCATGACCTCGCTCGTCCCGCCGTAGATGCGGGACACGCGGGTGTCCGCGTACAGGCGCGCGATGGGGTATTCGAGGATGTAGCCGTACCCGCCGTGCAGTTGCAGGCACTTGTCGATGACCCGGCCCGCAGCCTCGGTGCAGAACAGTTTCGCCTTCGCGGCGTCGGCGACCGTCAGTTCGCCCGCGTCGTGCAGTTCGAGTGCGCGGTCGGCCATCAACTGGATCGCCTCGACCTCGGTGGCGCACTCGGCGAGCACGAACTTGGTGTTCTGGAACGCCGCGACGGGCTTGCCGAACACCTTGCGTTCCTTGACGTACGCGATCGCGTGCTGCAACGCCGCCGCCGCGGTCGCCGACCCGCCGAGCGCGATGGACAGACGTTCCTGCGCGAGGTTGTGGGTGAGGTAGCTGAAACCGGCCCCCTCCTCGCCGAGGCGGTCCGCCACCGGCACCTGCACGTCGGTGAACGACAATTCGGCGGTGTCCGACGCCTTCAGGCCGATCTTCTCGATCTTGCGGCCCACCGCGAAACCCTCGGACGCGGTGTCGACGACGAGGATCGTCAGACCGGCCCGGCGGTCCTCGGGAGTGCTGGGCGCGGTGCGGCACACCACGAGGATCCGGTCGGCGAGCGCGCCACCGGTGATGAACGTCTTCGCGCCGTTGAGGACGTAGTGCGACCCGTCCGCCGACAGCTTCGCCGACGTCGCGATGTTCGCGAGGTCGGAACCGGTGCCCGGTTCGGTCATCGCGATCGCGAACATGATGTCACCGGACGCGAATCCGGGGAGCCACCGCTGCTTCTGCTCGTCACTGGCGTACTCGAGCAGGTACGGCAGAATCAGGTTGGTGTGCACGGAATAGCTGCCGAACGTGACGCCGGCGGCCGCCGTCTCCTCGCCGACCACCGCGGCGAACTTGAAACTCTTCTCACCGCCGCCGCCGAACTCCTCCGGCACCTGGATCCCGAGCACGCCGAGCTCGCCGAGACGGCGGTAGAAGTCGCGCGGCGGATGCCCTTCGCCCTCCCAGTCGTGGTGGACGGGCGCGACTTCCTTGGCGATGAAGTCGCGGATCGTCTTCCGGAACGCGTCGTGATCTTCGTTGAACACCGTACGCTGCACGGGTTTTCTCCTTCGGATTACAGTGCGTAACTGCGCAGTACGCCCTTGCTGATGATCATTTTCTGAATCTCGCTGGTGCCCTCGCCGATGAGGAGGAACGGTGCCTCGCGCATCAGGCGCTCGATCTCGTACTCCTTCGAGTACCCGTAGCCGCCGTGGATGCGGAAGCTGGCCTGGGTCACCTCGGAGCAGTACTCGCTGGTGAGGTACTTGGCCATGCCCGCTGCGACGTCGTTGCGTTCCCCGGAGTCCTTCAGGCGGGCCGCGTTCACCATCATCAGATGCGCGGCTTCCACTTTCGTCGCCATCTCGGCGAGGCTGAACGCGACCGCCTGATGCTCCGCGATCGGCTTGCCGAACGTGCTGCGTTGCTGCGCGTATCGGGCGGCGAGCTCGAACGCCCGGATCGCCACTCCGCACGCGCGGGCGGAGACGTTGACCCGGCCGACCTCGACGCCGTCCATCATCTGGGAGAACCCGCGGCCCGGGGTCCCGCCGAGGACGTCGCCGGCGGCCGCGCGGTAGCTGTCGAACACGAGCTCGGTGGTGTCGATGCCCTTGTAGCCCATCTTGTCGATCTTCCCCGGGATGGTGAGTCCGGGGAGGACCTCGCCGAAACCGGCGGGCTTCTCGATCAGGAACGTGGTCAGATTGTCGTGCGGCTTGGCGGCGCCTTCCTCGGTGCGCACCAATGCGGCGACGAGAGTCGAACTGCCGCCGTTGGTGAGCCACATCTTCTGGCCGTTGATCACGTAGTTGCCATCGGCGTTGCGCTTGGCCTTGGTCCGGATCGCGGCGACGTCGGAACCCAGCTCGGGCTCGGACATCGAGAACGCGCCGCGCACCTCGCCGGTCGCCATCCGCGGCAGATAGTGGTTCTTCTGGGCGTCGGTGCCGTGCTGACGGATCATGTACGCGACGATGAAGTGGGTGTTGATCACACCCGACACGCTCATCCAGCCGCGGGCGAGCTCCTCGACGCACAACGCGTACGTGAGCAGCGATTCGCCCAGCCCGCCGTACTCCTCGGGAATCATCAGCCCGAACAGGCCCATGTCGCGCATCTTGTCGACGATGGCCTGGGGGTAGGTGTCCGAGTGTTCGAGTTCCTGTGCGGCCGGGATGATGTCGCGATCGACGAAAGTGCGAACGGTGTCGACGATCTCGGTCTGGAACTCGGTCAGATCGAGAGTGTGGGCGAGGCGGCTCATGGAATTCAGAATGCCCGATCCACGGGTGCCCTTCCAGAGGTGTTCGGGCTATCGGTCGGATAGCGCAGTCCAATGCACCCGCACCTCGGCGACTCATAGGCAGACGTAGCCGGTGCCTTCGCCGAGTGCGTATTGATCGGGGGCTGCCCGGTCCGTTGAATGGGCCGTGACACTGTGACCCACGCCACCACATTCTTCGAAGGGATCACCACGTGACCCGCTCCACTGCCACCCTCGACCGGGCCGTCGCCATCGGTTCCGAGTCCCGCAGCCGCGCTTGGGGCCTGACCGCGCTCCTCGTGCTGCTCTACGTCGTCAACTACGCCGACAAGGCCGTCCTCGGCATCATCGCCCAGCCCCTCGCCCACGAGCTGGGGCTGAGCGCCTCGCAGATCGGGCTGGTGGGAAGCCTCTTCTTCCTGACCTTCACCGTCGGCGGGTTCTTCGCCGGTGCGCTGAACCGCTGGATGTCGCTGCGATGGGCGCTGCTGCTGCTCGCCATCGCCTGGTCCGTCGCGGTGCTCCCGCTCGTGGTCGTCGCGAGTTTCGCGGTGCTGCTGATCAGCCGCCTGCTGCTCGGGCTCGCGGAAGGCCCGAGTTCCGCTCTGCTGCACACCGCGGCATACTCCTGGCACGCACCTGCCAGGCGCGGGCTTCCGAGCGCTCTGCTCGCCGGCGCCGCGTCGATCGCGAAGATCGCCGTCGCGCCTGCTCTCGCGTTCGTGACCGTCACGTTCGGGTGGCGCTACGCGCTGGTCGCGCTGGCAGCCATCGGAGTTCTGTGGTGCGTCGTCTGGCTCACCGTCTGGAGCGAAGGCCCGTACATCCGCAGCGGCAAGGGCGCCGATTCCGGCGCCGCCGGTGACGCAGGCGAACCGGCGGTGCCGTGGGGTCGCATCTTCCGGACCCGCACGTTCATCAGCGGCGCACTTCTCGTCATGAGCGTGTACGCACTGGTCGCCGTGGTTCTGACGTGGCTGCCGTCGTACTTCGAGGTGGGCCTCGGGTACAGCCGCCTGCAGGCCGGCTCCATGTTCGCGTTCCCGAGCATCGCCGGGCTGATCCTGATGCTGCTGTCGTCCGTGGTCGGCGACCGACTGCTCGCCCGCGGCTCGACGTCCCGCGTGGTCCGCGTCGTCGTCCCCGCCGTCGGGGTGCTGATCTGCGGTGCGATCCTGCTGGCCCTCCCGTCCATCACCGCGCCCGCGGTGGCCGTCCTCGTCGTCTCCGTCGGCTACGGCTTCGCGGCGTCGGTGTTCCCGCTGCTCAACGCAGCGATCTCGGAGATCTGCCCGCCCCGCCAGACCGCCGGCACCCTGGGCGTCTTCCTCGCGGTCATGGCGATCGGCGGTCTCGTCGCCCCGTACGCGACCGGTCTGATCGTCGACGCGGCCGCCTCGCCCGCCGAGGGGTACGCCACCGCGTTCCAGGCCCTCGGACTCGTCGCCGCCGTGTGCGCCGTCGGGGCGCTGCTCTTCGCGAACCCCGAGCGCGACAAGAAGCTGGTGCGGGGCGTCGCCGCGGACATAGGCACGAACTAACGCTGCGATCGGCCGAAAGTCGTTGTGCTGACGACTTCGCCCGTGATTGATTCGAGTCACCCCCTCAGATCGAAGGAACACACCATGCGCGATGCAGTGATCGTCGACGCCGTCCGCACGCCCATCGGGCGGCGTGGCGGTTCCCTGTCCGGAATCCACCCCGCAAATCTGTCGGCGCACGTCCTCGAGGCCCTCGCGGCGCGCACCGGACTCTCCCCGGATCAGGTCGGCGACGTCGTCTGGGGCTGCGTCAGCCAGGTGGGGGAGCAGGCTGGCAATGTCGCCCGCACCGCCGTGCTCGCCGCAGGCTGGCCCGAAACGGTGCCGGGCACCACCCTCACCCGGGCGTGCGGATCGAGCCAGCAGGCTGTGAGCTTCGCCGCCGCCACCGTCATCGCCGGCCACGAGGACATCGTCGTCGCCGGTGGTGTGGAGTCGATGAGCCGGGTTCCCATGGGCAGCGCCAGCACGAACGGCGAACACTTCCCGGCGGCCGTCCTCGACCGGTACGGCGTCGGCGGGTTCAGCCAGGGCACCGGCGCCGAGATGATGGCCGAGAAGTGGGGGCTGTCCCGTCAGGCGCTCGACGAGTACGCGCTGCGATCCCACGCACTCGCGGCCGACGCCGCGGACCGGGGCGCATTCGACGGGCAACTCGCACCGCTCTCCGACGTCCTCGCCGGCGACGAGGGGATCCGCCGCGGCGGCACCCTCGAATCGCTCGGCAAGCTGAAGACCGTCTTCAAGGAGGACGGCGTGATCCACGCCGGCAACTCCTCACAGATCTCCGACGGCGCCGGTGCGCTGCTCGTCACGACGAGCGAGAAGGCCGCCCAACTGGGCCTGACCCCGATGGCCCGCATCCACACGTGCGCCGTCGCCGGCGACGACCCGGTGATCATGCTGACCGGACCCATCGCGGCGACGGAGAAGGCACTGTCCCGCTCGGGACTGAAGATCGACGACATCGGCGCATTCGAGGTGAACGAGGCGTTCGCTCCCGTCCCGATGGCATGGCAGGCGGAGACCGGCGCCGCGAAGGACCGCCTCAATCCGCTCGGCGGCGCCATCGCCGTCGGGCACCCGCTCGGCGGTTCCGGGGCGATCCTCATGACCAGGCTCGTCCACCACATGCGGGACAACGGCATTCGGTACGGACTGCAGACGATGTGTGAGGCGGGTGGCCTCGCCAACGCCACCATTCTCGAACTTCTCTGATCCGGCAACATCTTTCGAAGGGAACACACGCACGATGGAACTCAAGGGAATTTCGACCGCGGTCACCGGCGGCGCGTCCGGTCTCGGACTGGCGACGGCCCGCCGGCTCGTCGACGCGGGCGCTCAGGTCACGCTCATCGACCTGCCGAACTCCGATGGCGAGGCGGCCGCGAAGGAATTGGGCAGCGCCGCCCAGTTCGCCCCCGCCGACGTGACCGATTCCGAGCAGTTCGCGGCCGCACTCGACGTCGCCGACGACCGCGGCGGACTGCGCGGCCTCGTGCACTGCGCAGGCGCCGGACGCCGGATGCGCATCCTCGACTCCGACGGCAAGGCAGGCTCCGTCGAGGACTTCGAGTTCGTGATCCGGCTCAACCTCGTCGGCTCGTTCAACGCCCTGCGGCTCGGGGCGGAGCGGATGGCGCGGCAGGAGGAGATCGACGGCGAGCGCGGCGCGGTCGTGCTGACGGCGTCCGTCGCCGCGTTCGAGGGCCAGATCGGCCAGATCAACTACACCGCATCGAAGGCAGGCATCGTCGGCATGACGGTCACCGCGGCCCGGGACCTCGCCAGCCGTAACATCCGGGTGTGCACCATCGCCCCGGGGATCATGGACACCCCGCTTCTCGCCCGGCTGCGCGACGACGTACGCGCGTCGCTGGAGAAGTCGGTGCCGAACCCGTCGCGTCTGGGCAAGCCGAGCGAGTTCGGGCAGCTCGCCTGCCAGATCCTCGAGAACGGTTACCTCAACGGCGAGACCATCCGCCTGGACGGCGCCATCCGCATGGCACCTCGCTGACGAACTAAGGACCCGACGTGAATTCTGCTGCACCGGCATTGCATTACCCCGAACTGACGTTGGCGGCGTTTCCGCCCGGCATGGCGAACCTGTACGGCGACAAGGCCGCAGTGGTCGACGGCGACACGGTGTGCACCTACCGTGAGCTGGACCAGCGCTCGGCCGCGTTCGCCGCCGCGCTGCGGGATGCGGGGGTGACCGAGCGCGACGTGGTGCTCCTGCACCTCGGCAACTGCATCGAATTCGTGGTGGCCTACTACGGCGCGCTGCGGGCCGGCGCAACCGTCACCCTGGTCAACCCGCTGCAGCCGGGCCCCGGCCTGCGCTCGCAGATCGTCGACACGGGGGCGGTCGCCGCGGTCACCCAGCCCGGGCAATTGGACACCCTCACCGAGGCGGCGAGCGGCACCACCGTGCGCACCATCGTGGTGGCCGGCCTCCCCGTGGGCGTCGGTCGCGGCCAGTTCGGGTTCGACGAGTTCGTCCGCGGGTACACCGCCGCGCCGTTCGCCCCGAAGGTGTCCGGTGACGACGTCGCCCACCTCGCCTACACCGGCGGCACCACCGGCTTGTCCAAGGGGGTGCGGGTGCTGCACCGCAACGTCCTCGCCAACGTCACCCAGATGATCGCCTGGCGGGCGGGCCACGAGGTGCGGGCCACCGACGACGGCGGACTCGAACTGCGTCCCCTCGAGAGTCTCGGCGACCGCGGGGTGGTGCCCGGCGCCGGCGCGACCGTCGTCGTGTCGCCGCTGTTCCACGCGCACGCGCTGATCAACATGTCGTTCCTGCTGCTGTGCGGGGCGACGCAGGTGTTCGCCGGACGCTTCGAGCCCGGCCGGATGCTGGAGTTGATCGAAACGCACCGCGCCACGTACATCACCGGGAGCCCGGCGATGTGGCACGCGGTCGCCACGCATCCCGACGCCGCGACCCGGGACACCGATTCGGTGCGGGTGGTCTCCTCGGGTGCCGCACCGATCGATCACGTGACGCTCGAGGCGCTGGGCCGGGCGTTCCCGTCGGCGAGCGTGGTCGAGGGGTACGGGCTGACGGAGGGAACCTGCCTGGTCGCCTCCGCACCGCTGACCGGTTCCGTCGCCTACAAACTCGGCAGTGTGGGGTTGCCTGTCTTCGACACCGAGGTGCAGATCCGCGCCCAGGACGATTCCGGTGCCGTACTGGAGGCCGGCGACCGCGGCAAGCTGTGGGTCCGCGGACCGCAGGTCACGGATGGCTACCTGAACCACCCGGAGATCACGGCGCAGCAGTTCGTCGACGGCTGGCTCGACACCGGCGACATCGCCTACCTCGACGAGGACGGGTACCTGTTCATCTGCGACCGCACCAAGGACATGCTGATCTACAAGGGCTACAACGTGTATCCCCGCGAGCTCGAGGAGATCCTCGTCTCGCACCCGGACGTGTCCTCCGCCGCCGTCGTCGGCCGGGAGGCGGGCAGCGTCGGCCAGGAGCCGGTGGCATTCGTGGTGCCGATGCCGGGTGTGACGGTCGACGGGGATGCGGTGTCCGCGTTCGTCGCCGAGCGGGTGCTGCCGTACAAGAAAGTGCGCGACGTCGTGGTGGTCGAGCAGTTGCCGACCTCCGCGGCCGGGAAGATCCTCAAGACGAAACTGCGCGAGCAACTCGCGGCCGCGGCGACGTAGCTCCCGCTGGGTGGACGCAACTCTGTGACGCGCTCCCTCCGTCCCCTACCGTCCTGGTAGCGGGAAGGAGGGAGCGCTGATGGTTGCGGCCGAGCCGATCGTGTACGTCGTCGACGAGATGGTGGTGACGCCCGGTCGGGCGCGCACGTTTCTCGCCGCCTACCTGGAACGCTATGCGCCCGGCGCGCGGGCGCGCGGGCTTACCCTCGACCGCGTGCTCGTCTCCCCGCCGGTGTGGCTGGAGGACCGGTCCAACACCGTCAGTGTCAGCTGGACCGTGCGCGGCGCTCGCGCCTGGTGGCACCAGAGCCTGCTCGCACGCCATGACGCGGAGGTGCTCCGCTGGTGGGAGGACGCCGACGAGCTTCTCACCACCCGGCGACGCACTGTCTCCTGCGCGCCCGCGGACGTGGAGGTCGCGACCGATGTTTAAGGTGACCACGCTCATTCACCTCGTCGCGGACTCGGACGGCAGCGCCGCTGCGTCGCTGGCAGGCAGGCTGCACGACGTCGCGGCTCCCCGGGCCCGGCGTGTTCTCGTGGCACCGACACTGCCCGGGGGCATCAACGGCGGCGACGTGATCGCGCACCTCCAGTTCGACGACGAATCCGACTGGCGCGCCGCCGAACCCGACATCACCGCACAGCTGTCCGTCCCCGAGATCGGGCACGTCGACAGCGTCGCCTACACGGGCGTGCCCGCGCCCGCCCCACGCGCTCTCGTACCGGCCGTGTACCGGACGCTCCTCGTCTCGGTCGAAGATTCGGCCGACCCGGCAGCGGTGCAGCAGTTCGAATCCGAGACGCGGGCCATGCCGGACTACATCCGCACCGTCGGGACGTCACAGCTGAGCCGCGTGCACGAGTCGGCCGGCGCCGCGCGGTGGACCCACGTCTGGGAGCAGGAGTACGCCGACCTCGACGGACTGTCCGGGCCGTACATGACGCACCCCTACCACTGGGCGCACATCGATCGGTGGTTCGACCCCGAACGCGGGTCGCGGATCGTCACCCGGCTGTGCCACAGCTTCTGCGCGATCGACGGTGCGCTCATCTGACTACGACGGTTGCGGCACCTGCCATTCCCCGCTGAAGGTGGGCGGACGCTTTTCCACGAAGGCGCGCAATGCGGCGGGTGCGTCGGTCGCGAAGTTGACCGCCTGCGAACGGGCCTCGTTCTCGAGTGCGTCCCGCAGCGACGACGTGGTGCCGTCCTCGATCAGTCGCGCCGACTGCATGACGGCCACGGTCGGCGATCGCGTGAGGCCGGCGGCGAACCGGGCGACCGTGGCGTCCAGTTCTTCCGGTTCGACGAGTTCGCTGACGAGTCCCAGCGCGTCCGCCTGCTCGGCGTCGAGCATCTCGGCGAGCATGACCAAGCGTTTCGCGCGGTGCAGTCCCACCATGCGCGGCAGGAGCCAGGAGCCGCCGAAATCCACCGACAGGCCGCGTTTGGCGAAGATCTGGCTGAACTGTGCGTCGCGGGAGGCGATGAGCAGATCGCACAGCAGCGCCAGGTTCCAGCCGGCTCCGACGGCGTAGCCGCGCACCTTCGCGATCAGCGGTTTGGGGAACTCCGCGACCGCCAGCGCCGTCGCGTTGATCTGGCGCATCCGGGTCAGCGGGTGCATCGGGGCGCGCTTGTCGAGGTCTGCGCCGGTGCAGAAGTCGCTGCCCGCACCGGTGAGGACCACGACGCGGGTGGCGTCGTCGAGGGCGAGTTCGGCGAGCGCCTCGCGCAAGGCGATCCACGAGTCGAGGGTCATCGCATTGCGCCGGGTGGGCCGGTTCAGCGTGATCGTCGCGACCGCGCCGTCCCGGCCGACCAGGATGTCGGATTCGGCGGCTGCGGGTCCTGCTGTGGAGGGGAGGGATTCGATGCTCATGCGCGGCTCCAGACGTGGGCGCGGTTCTCGGCGACGCCCGGGGTGGCCGGCGCCGTGCCGCTCCCCGTCAGTCGATCACCGGAGGCGCCCCGTCGCAATATCGTTCTGGGACACGCAGGATGAGGTGAAACCTATGGGCTGTGTTCAGGTCTTCGAGGTGTGCGCCCGCACCAGTTCGACGAACGCGTGCCCGACAGGGGAGAGCATGTCGGGGTCGAACGCGATCCCGAAGGTGCGGGCGATCGTCGGCTCCGCCCGGCGGACCACGGCGCGATCCCGGGCCGCGTCCGCGATCGACCGTTCCAGCAGGGTCCCGCCGATCCCGGCGAGTACCAGGGGAAGTCGCGCCTCACGGTGATCGGACAGCGCCGCGAGGTGCGGTCGTGCCCCGGCGTGGCGGATCGATTCCTCGATCTCGTCCGCGACGGAGTGGCCGCGGGGAACGAACACCATCGGGACGTCGGGGAGGTCGGCGAGCGGAACCGGGCCCTCCGGCAGGTCGGTGCCCGGAGGGTACACGAGCCAGTACTCCTGTTCGCCGAGTTCGAGGACGTCCAGCCGGGCGTCGTCGAGCGGGAGGTGGGCCACCACGAATTCGCAGTGCCCGTCCTCGATCAGCGAGCCGGCCTGGGCCTCGTCTTTCAATTCGCCCAAGCGCACCAGCACGTTCGGGTGGGTTCGTCGGAATTCGGTGACGAGGTCGACGAGGGGACCGATCGCCAGCGCCGGAAACGCCATGACGTCGAGCCGGCCGGACAGTGCCCCGTCGGAGGTGGCGAGGAGGTCTTCGACGGCGGTGACGTCGCGCAGGATCTGCCTGCTCGGCCCGACCAAGCTGCGGCCTGCGGCGCTGAGCACCATGCCGCGGCCGATGCGGTGGAACAGTTGCACGCCCAGTTCCCGCTCGAGCCCGCGCAGTGCCTGCGAGATGGTGGGTTGTGCGACGCCGAGTGACGCGGCGGCACCGTTGATGCCTTCGTGTTCCACGACGGCGAGGAAGTACTCGACCTGACGCAACTCCATGTGGTCAGTTCCCCTCTCGAGTGCCTGTGGCCTGGGTGGCCTGCGCGATCGAGACGAACGCCGAGGCCGCCGGCGATCCCGGGCCGGACCGCTGGACGAGTCCGACGGGGCGGGTCAGTTTCGGCGTCATCGACCGGATCGCGACCCCGCGCAATTGTTCCTCCGCGACCAGGCGGGGCAGGACGGTGGCCCCCGCGCCGCGCATCACCAGTTCCCACGTCGCGCCCGGGTGGGTGCAGTCGACGACGACGTTCGCGGGATCACCCACGAGATCCGTGATCAGGCCCGCGTCGCTCTTGTCCCCGAGATCCTGGATCAGGGGAATGTCCCGGACCGCCGAGCGGGGCACCGGATCCGGGAGAGTGTCGGCGAGGGCGTCGGGCAGGGCCAGTACCAGTTCCTGATCACCGATGGGGACCGCGTGCAGTGCACTGTGGTCGACGGACAGGTCGATCACCCCGAGTTCGGCCTCGCCGCGGCGCAGGGCACCGAGGACCCCGGTGGGGCCGTCGGCGTCGATGACGCGGACCGTCACCCGGGGGTACTGCTCACGGAACCGGCGCACCAGGTCGACGATCGGATCGATCGAGAACGCCGCGTACGTGACGACGTCGACGCGGCCGGACACGAGTTCGCGCACCGCAGCGACCTTGGCCTTGGCCCGCTCGACGTCGGCGAGGATGCGCCGGGCGGCGACGTCGAGCGTGCGGCCGTCCTCGGTCAGTTCGAGACGCCGCCCGGTGCGGTCGAACAGGGTGACACCGAGGCGGCGTTCGAGGGTGCGGATCGCCTGCGAAAGGGACGGTTGCGAGATGTAGAGGGACTGCGCGGCCCTGGTGATCCCGCCGTGATCGACTACCGCGACGAAGTAGGTGACGAGATGCAGGTCCACGCCGTCATCGTACGGAAGCTGTGACGCGGGCTGTGCCGGTCATGCGGCTATCGGCCACGCCACACCGGCGGGCGCTTCTCCGCGAACGCACGCGCACCCTCCTGGGCGTCCTCGGAGGCGAACACCGGATCGAGGAAGCGCCGTTGCCCGGCGAACGCGTCGGGGTCGGTGTAGGCGGCCGTCATCGCGAGTACCTGCTTGGTGGCCCGGACTGCGAGGGGACCGTTGGCGGCGACCCGGGCCGCCAGGTCGCGGGCGGCGGCGAGGGCCTGCCCGGGCTCGGTGAGCCGGTTGACGAGTCCGTGCGCGTGCGCGACCTCGGCGGTGAGGGGATCGCCGGTGATCGCCATCTCCATCGCGATCGGGTAGGGCAGCACCTTCGGGAGCCGCAGCAGACCGCCGGCGGCCGCGGCGAGGCCCC
>NZ_JBHUSF010000150.1:0-20561 GCF_042673295.1 Rhodococcus sp. NPDC057014 | reverse complement strand
CGCCTACCCCGTGTAGCCGGGCGGCATGAGGACGGACTTGGTCTCGCAGAACGCCTCGAGCCCCTCCGGTCCGTTTTCGCGGCCGATGCCGGAAGCCTTGTAGCCGCCGAACGGTGATCCCGGATCGAATGCGTACCAATTGATGGCGTAGGTGCCGGTGCGGATCTGCTTCGCGACGGCGAGACCGTGGTCGATGTCGGTGGTGTACACCGAGCCGGCGAGTCCGTAGTCGGAGTCGTTGGCGATCTTGATCGCCTCGTCCTCGGAGTCGTAGGGGATCACGGACAGCACGGGTCCGAAGATTTCCTCGCGGGCGATCGTCATGGAGTTGTCGACGTCCGCGAAGATGGTCGGCTCCACGTACCACCCCTTGTCGAGGCCATCGGGACGGCCGCCGCCGAGCATCACGCGTGCGCCCTGTTCCTTGCCCTTGGCGATGTAGCCCTCGACGCGGTCGCGCTGCTTCTCGGAGATCAGCGGCCCGAGTTGCGCGGCCGGGTCGGACGGATCGCCGACGGCCATGAATCCGGCACCCGCCACGAGGGCGTCCAGGACCTCGTCGTAGCGGGACCGCGGGGCCAGGATCCGGGTCTGCGCGACGCACGCCTGCCCGGTGTTCATCAGCCCGGACATCACCAGCATCGGCATGGTGGACGCCAGGTCGGCGTCCTCGAGGATGATGGCCGCCGACTTGCCACCCAGTTCGAGGGAGCAGCGCTTGAGGTTCTGCGCGGCGATGGCCCCGATCTTGCGGCCGACGGGACTGCTGCCGGTGAACGTGATCTTGTCGATGCCGGGATGCGACACCAGGTATTCACCGGTCTCGGCGCCGCCGGGCAGCACGGAGATGACGCCCTCGGGGACCCCGGCCTCGGCGAAGATCTCGGCGAGAACGTGTGTGGAGAGCGGGGATTCGGGTGCGGGCTTGAGCAGCACGGTGCAGCCGGCGAGCAGCGCCGGGGACAGTTTGTTGACGGCCAGGAACAGCGGGACGTTCCAGGCGAGGACCGCGGCCACCACACCGACCGGCTCCCGCAGTACCTTCGTCTGGCCGAACACGCCGGTGCGGGTCTGCTCCCACTCGAATTCGTTCGCGAGACCGGCGTAGAAGTTCAGCGTCGCGAGCGACGGCGTCTGCTGCATCATCCCGACCATCGCGGGCGGCTGACCCATCTCCGACGAGATCAGCGCGTTGAGTGTCTCGCCGCGCTCCTCGATGAGCTTCGCCGCCTTCGCGAGGATCTCCCCGCGCTCCGCGGGAGTGGTCTGCGGCCACGGACCTTCGTCGAACGCCCGCCTGGCGACGGCGACGGCGTCGTCGATGTCGGCGGGCGACGCGACGGGACAGCTGCCGATCAGTTCCTCGGTGGCCGGGGAGAACACTTCCAGCACCTGGTCGGTGGCCGGGGCCACCCATTTGCCGCCGATGTAGAGCTTGTCGTAGTCGGTCATGAGTCCATTCCTCGTGTCGTTCCCCCGGTCAGGAGGCGGTGTCGGTGAAACTGTCGAATCCGTATCGTGCGTGTGGGCCGATCGCCGCCACCTCGAACAGCCCGGTTCCGACGACGGTCTCGCCGCCGTCCTCGAGCCGGAACCGGGTGAGATTGTCGACGGGGCAGAACATCCGGAGTCCCGGCTCGATCTCGGACGCCCGTTTGCGCAGTCCCTGCACCACGAGTTCGCCCTGCCACATGCCGTGACGCCAGTCGGCCTCGAGCCCGTAGCCGGTGCCGATGCCGATGTAGGTGGGAACCAGCAGGTCGCAGGTGACGGTGACGACCTCGCCGGTGGGCCGGTGGAAACTCAGCGACGCCGACGTGACGTCGCGCGTCCCGGGCTCGAATTTCAGCTCGTGTTCGGGTCGGCCCAGCCATTCGGGTTCGCGGTCGGCGTCCGGCCAGATGCGGACCGCTTCCTCGACGATGCGCCTGCCGAGTTCGTCCTCCTGCAGGACGACGGAGACGGCGTAGTCCTCGAACTGCATCACCGAGTAGATCCAGAAGAAGTTCTGGATCCCGTCGACCGCCCGCCGTCCGGGAGGCTCGGACTCGCCGACGGGGCGCACTCCCCACGACCGGTCGCGGTTGCCGCGCCAGGTGTCGGAGGTGACGGGGCGGCTCTGCCCGTCGATCGTGAGTTCGCCTGCCCAGGTGCCGGTCTGGACGAAGCGGCTCGTATCGAACGTGACCCGCTCGAGTTGCCTGCGGAAGTGGCGGGGCTCGAGCGTCGCGGGGATCGCGCCGTCGAAGGTGAGGTCGAAGGAGAGGTCGTAGTCGCCCGGTGCGAGCACCACGCGCAGGCGCTGCAGCCCCTCGAGGACCTCGACGCGGAACGGTCCGACGGTGCTGTCGGAGCGGTCGCGGCCCAGCGCGGCCGACCCGCGGACGACGATGTGGTCGTCGCCGCGGCGGAGCACCGCGAATGCGTCCGTGACCCCGAGGTTGGGGTACTGGCCGAGACCGATGATGAGGAACAGGTCGGACTCGTCGGAGGGATAGCAGTTGAAGTAGTAGCGATCGTAGAAGTTGCGGTCGGACGTGGCGACCCGTCGGATGGGTTCGGCCACCTGATGGATGGGGTAGTCGTCCATCGGGGACAGCGGGTTTCCGGCGTAGTCGGCGGTCATCGGATCTGCTCCCAGTACGTGCCGTCGAGCATCGCCTCGAGCGAGGCGCGGTGCATGATCATGTCGTCCGGGTCCTCGGGGGCGACGGCCTGACCGAAGTGGATGGCGCGCTCCTGAATTCGCAGCATGATCGTGGCCTGCCGCAGGGCCGCGTAGGCGGTGTAGTACTCGAGATCGCGGGGCGTGTGGCCCGTCAGTTCCTCGTACAGGGCGGCGAGGTCGTCGAGGCGCAGGAAGTCGGGCATCCCGTCGAGTCCGGCGGCCGCGGCGATGTCCTCGAAGAACCGGTGCAGGTACGTCATCCAGCCCAGATCGAGTTCACGGGGCCCGAGCGTGGCCATCTCCCAGTCGAGTACGGCCACCGGCCGGAAGTCCTCGAACATCATGTTGCCGATGCGGGCGTCACCCCAGCAGAAGACGGCGGGGGACGAGTCGTCCGGGAGGTTCTCCTCCATCCATGCGAAGCCGCGTTCGATCAACGGGGACCGCGGACCGGACCGGGTCGTCCATTCGTAGTAGTCGCGTTGCTGCCGAATGTGGGCGGCGAGCGCCTCGGAGACGGTGGGGCCGGCACCGGGTAGTCGCAGGAACGCGAACCGCTCCCACGGCCGATCGATGTCGTGCAGTTGCGCAAGCACTTTCACGGCACTGTGCTGCAGCAGTGCGCGCTGCTCCGCGGTCGCCTCCGTCACCCACGACCCGAAGTTGTAGGGCATCACGTCCGGCGGGACCTGCCCGGACACACGGGCCATGACGAAGAACGGGGCGCCCAGCGGCCCGGGATCGGGCTCGGACCAGTAGACGACCGGGACCGGGACGGCGGAGTGTTCCCGGACCTGCGCCATCGCCCGGAACTGTCCGTCGAGGTCGTAGTCGGGGAAGACGGGCATCGTCGTGTCGGCGGGCGCGACCCGCGCGACCAGTGGGTGCACGTCGCCCGACCAGGTGGCGTCGAACAGGATGGTCTCGCTCGACATCCCGTTGGCGTCGGGAAGGTGGACGTGGGTGACCTCGGGTGCGGCGTCGGAGGGCACTTGCGCGGCGAGCCAGCGTTGCAGCGCCTCCCGCAGCACCTCCGGATCGCGACGGGAGTCACTGGGCCTGGCAACTTCGGATTGGTGATCGGAGTCGTCGGCAGATCGGGTTGCGCTCGTGCTCACGGTCACCTCCTCTCCTGAACGTGGTGTGACCCTGAACACTAGAACACGTTACAGAATTTCGGAACAGGTGAGGAGATTCCGCGCTGTCAGCCCTCGCCGGCGGCCAGGACCGCCGCCCCGACGAGCGTGCCCGAGGCGCCGAGTTCCGCGGGCACCACCCTCAGATCGGCGACGAAGGACAACCGGGCGTGACGGGCCGCTGCCCGGCGCATCGGGTCCCACAACGGGGGCCCGGCCTGCGCGAATCCGCCGCCGACCACCGCGAGATCGACGTCGAGCAGGGCCGCGGCCGACGCGATCGCCTGCCCCAGTGCGGTACCCGCGCGGTCGAGGGCGGCCACCGCGACCTCGTCGCCGTCCGCGGCGGCCCGCGCCAATTCGACGCCCGTCGTCCCGCGCCATCCGCGGGAGCGGGCCCAGCGCACGGACGACGGTCCGCTGGCGACCGTCTCCAGGCACCCGACCCCGCCGCACGTGCACGGGTCGGTTCCGCCGGGAACCACGATGTGGCCGATGTGTCCCGCGTTGCCGGTCCGGCCGGAGGCGATCCGGCCGCCGAGGACCACCCCGCCGCCGATGCCGGTGGACACGACGAGGCTCAGCAGGTCGGGGGCGCCGCGACCGGCGCCGTGGCGATGCTCGCCGAGCGCGGCCGCGGCGCCGTCCATGGCCAGTCGCGCGGGGACACCGGGGAAGAGGTCCTGCACGGCGCCGACCAGGCCGAATCCGCCGGCCCACTCCGCGATGTTGATCGGCGACACGGTGCCGGCGACCGTGTCGACCGGGCCGGCGCAGGCGATGCCGACCGACGTGATCTCCGCGCCTCCCGCGACCTCGCCCAGCAGGGCGGCGCAACAGTCCGCGACTCCGGTCGCCGGCGTGGGGGTGGTCACGGGGTGCGGCACCGTGCCGTCCGCGTCGACGATCCCGGCGGCCATCTTGGTGCCGCCGATGTCGAGTGCCAGCGCGACCACGGTCAGCGCTTCCGCATCACGAGAACGAGGTTGCTCACCAGGAACTCGCGCAGTCCGGGGACGCGCACCATCCACCACGCCCAGCGCGGATGGTAGCGGGGGAAGGCGGCCAGCAACTCCGCGTCCCGGGTGCTCCGGGCCCACCGAAGCCCGTCGGCCGCACCGACTTTGAACAGCGACACACCGTAGCGGTTCTTGGGTTCCCGGCCGTGCCTGCGCAGGTAACGGCGGGCGGCGTACTCTCCGCCCAGTGCATGCCACGGTCCGGTCTCGTGACCGCCGAACGGGCCCCACCACAACGTGTACGACAGCACCATCAGGCCGCCGGGTTTCGTCACGCGGATCATCTCCTCCGCCATTGCCCACGGTTCGCTGACGTGCTCGGCGACGTTGGAGGAGAAGCAGATGTCCACCGACGACGTCCGGAACGGCAGCGCCAGCCCCGACCCGCGCACGGCGCCGCCCATCGCGAGCCCCGCGGCGTGCATCTCGGACGGATCCGGTTCCACGGGAACGTACCGGGCGCCGGCCTGCTGGAACACGTCCGCGAAGTAGCCGGGGCCGCCGCCGACGTCGAGGACCGTCGTGCCGGTGAGATCCGCGTCGGTCAGACCACCCCACAGGTCGCCGATCAGTTCGACGGAGTCGCGGGCGAGGGCGCCGTAAAACAGGTCGGGCGCGGTCTGTTCGTGCCGGAAGTCGCTGAGCAGGCCGAACGACCTCTTCAGGGTTGCCCGTCGACCGAATCGCCGGGTCACGGGAGGCGTCGTCACGAGACTGAACCTTAGCGAGTGCCGCCGCGGGGACGGCAATCCGTTCGCGGTGGCTGCAACATCGGGCGGAATACGACCGATAGGGTGTTCGGGGACTACCGCGCGGAACGTCCCGCCCCGAGACCACGAGTACCGCACCGACCACAGGAGTACATGAACGTGCGAGAGGTTCTGCTGCTCTGCTGGCGCGACACCGGTCACCCGCAGGGTGGCGGCAGTGAGCGGTACCTCGAGGAGGTCGGCGCCCAGCTCGCGGCGCGGGGAATCAAGGTCACTCTCCGCACCGCCGGTTACCGCGGCGCCGCCAAGAAGGAGACCGTCGACGGCATCGAGATCAGCCGGGCAGGCGGACGGTACAGCGTCTACCCCCGCGCCCTCGCCGCGATCGCCGCAGGCCGGCTCGGGTTCGGGCCGCTCCGCGGCATCCGGCCCGACGCCGTCATCGACACCCAGAACGGCATCCCGTTCTTCTCCCGCGTCGTCGCCGGCGCGCCCGTGACGCTGCTCGTCCATCACTGCCACCGCGAGCAGTGGCCGGTGGCGGGCCGGTTGATGGGCAAGATCGGCTGGTGGGTGGAATCCCGGCTGTCGCCGCGCACGCACCGGGACGACCAGTACCTCACCGTGTCGCTGCCGTCCGCCGACGAACTCGTCGAACTGGGAGTCGAGCGCGAACGGATCGCGGTGGTGCGCAACGGCGCCGACGACATCCCCGTCGGCGTCGACATCGGCGGCGCCGACACGAGGACCGCACATCCCAGCGTGTGTGTGTTGTCACGCCTGGTGCCGCACAAGCAGATCGAGGACGCCCTCGAGGCCGTCGCCGCCCTGCGCCCCACCATCGCCGACGTGCACCTCGACGTCATCGGCGGCGGCTGGTGGGAGCAGAACCTCCGCGACCGCGCGCACGAGCTGGGCATCGGCGACGCCGTCACGTTCCACGGGCACGTCGACGAGACCCGCAAACACCAGCTGCTGTCGCAGTCCTGGGTGCACGTGATGCCGTCCCGCAAGGAGGGCTGGGGGCTGGCCGTCATCGAGGCCGCGCAGCACGGCGTCCCGACCGTCGGCTACCGCAGCTCCAAGGGGCTGACGGATTCGATCGTCGACGGCGTGACCGGTGTTCTGGTCGGCAGCGCGGAAGCGTCGACGGCCGATGTCGCCGACCTGACCTCGGCGGTCAAGACGCTCCTGCTCGAGCCCGAGACCCGCACCGTGCTCGGCGAGAAGGCACGCGTCCGGGCGGGTGAGTTCTCCTGGAAGCACACCGGGAACGGCGTCCACGAGGTGCTGGCGGGCACAGCCGCGGGCCTGCGCACGTCAGGGCTGGTGTCGCCGGCGCCGGCGCGTCCGGGCCTCGAGCACGCCCGCGCCGAGTAGACCACCGGCCAGCAGCATCGCCCACAGCACGTGGGCCGCGATGACGGTCGCGCGAGCCCGTGGGGTCGCCTCGTGCGGCGCGACGTCGCCGTCGACGCGGTACAGCTCCAGATGCTCGTCCGAGAACCGTCGCTCCAACCCGGACAGGGTGGTCGCGGATTCGCCGCGCGGTCCGGGCGTGTCGCGCTCGACGAGGACCCATCGGACGCCGAGTGACGCGAGATCGGCCGGGGAACCGCCGGTGAGCAGCACCCGTTCGACCTGCTGCGCCCGGGACCCCTCGCCCTCGACGCTGCCGCCTGCCACCACCAGTTCGCCGGTCTGCAGGACGTCCTCCGGCAGCATTCGCGGGGCGGGGTCCAGGACGGGAGCGGAACTGCCGTAGGGGAACTTGCGGAACATGCCGGTGGGCAGGACGGCGACGTCCCCGCTGTCCGGGCCCACCTCCAGTTCGGTGGCCACCTGCTGCCACGACGGCGGATAGCGGACCGGGCGCAGGGCACCGCCGACACCCCACGCGAGGTCGGGAAGGGCGAGCAGCACGATCAGGACGGCCGACACCGACCAGGTGACCGGGCGCCGCAGCACGGCGGCCGCGGCGGCGAGCGCGTACAGCGGGGCCGCGAGTGCCACCCACTTCTGCGCGTCCCGGAGCAACCCCGCCCCGGGGGCGTGCTGCACCATCCAGCGGCCGGCACCCAGTCCCCACGCCGTCGCGCCGAGCGTCGGCAGCAGCACCGCGAGCAGTGCGAGCACGGTCAGCGCCGCCACCACGGGGTGCCGTCGACGCCGCCACAGCGCAGGCAGGCCGCACAGCACGACACTGAGCAGCAGGACCGTTCCGACGAGGGCGAACAGCGTGGTCCGGGTCTGCGGGACGGCGGTCTCGTTCCACACGCCGCCGAGCCCGGCGAGACTGCCGAGCGTCGCCAGACCCGGTTCGGCCCGGGCCGCGAACGCCGCGACCCCGGCCGGATCGGAACCGTCCCCGCCGCCGCCGGACAGAGCCGTGGCCACCAGCCACGGCGCGCTCGCGGCGAAGAACAGGCCCAGCGCACCTGTCAGACGGAGCCATCGGGCGGAGCGTCCACCCGGGCAGGCGAGGACGGCCAGCGTCGTCACCGCCGCGAGCAACACCCCGGTCGGGGTCAGACCGGCCGCGGCGAGGCAGGCCGCGAGGGCGAACCACCCCTGGCCCCGGCCCCGCCGGATCGCGACGGCCGCGCACACCGTCCACGGCAGCGCCGCGTACCCCGTCAGCAGACTCCAATGGCCCTGCAGCAGTCGCTCGGCGACATACGGATTCCACACCGTCACCGTCGCGGCCACGAGTTGCGGTCCGAGCCCGGCGGTCGGCAGGACGGTCCGGACCATGCGGGCCGCGCCCCAGCCCGCCGCCCACAGCGCGAGCAGCAGAATCGCCTTCACCACCAGTCCGCCGTCGACGAACGCACTCAACGCGGCCAGGAGGGCGTCCTGCGGCACCGCCCGCGCGGCGGCATCCGTGAGACCGAGCGCCGAGTCCGTGAGATACGACCGGGGAGTGCTCACCGCGTCACGCAGCAGCAGGTAACCGGGACCGAGCAGCGGACCGAGGACGAGTAACGCCAGGACGAGGCTGTAGACCGCCGCCACGAACGGTGCTCGGCGCCGGACGGTCATGGGCCGTCACGATACGTGGTGCATCGACCCGGCCCGCACGGCACGTAGTGCATCATGGGCGAATGCCACGCCAGACCCTCACCAGCTCGGCGGTCGCCGGGGTGACGATGGTGACGGCGGGCTCGATGACCGCGAATATCGCGTCCTACCTGCTCGCCTGGGCGGCGAGCGCCTGGCTCGGCCCGGCGGGTTACGGGGAGTTCGCGAGTCTGCTGGCCGCCCAACTCGTCCTCGCCGTCCCCGCGCTCGCACTGCAGACCGTCGTCGCCCGCGAGGCGGTCCGGGGCAAGGGTGCCCACGCGCTCCGGCTGCTGGGGTACCGCTGTGCGCTGATCGTCGCGGTCGCGGCGACGCTGCTCGCGCCCCTCGTGTCGTTCGCCCTCGACACCGGCATGCTCGCCACGTTCTCGGCGCTCATCACGGCGCCCGTCTTGGTCCTGCTCGCCACCGAACAGGGACTGATGCAGGGTTCGGCGCGGTTCGGCCCGCTCAGCGTCGTCCTCGCCGGAGCCGGAATCGCGAAGGTCGCTCCCGCGGTCGTGGTGCTCGCCGTCGGCGCCGGACCGGGATTCGCCCTCGCCGCCAGTGCGGTCGGCACCGGCCTGGTGGCCCTGTGCGCGCGACTGTTCGCCGATTCCGGGATCACCGGGGAATCGAGCACCCGGATCGGCGTCGCGGCCGTGCTGAAGGCGTCGCAGGTGCAGTTGGCGCTGATCGCGCTGTCGTCGATGGACCTCGTGATCGCCCGCATCGTGCTCAGCAACGACGACGCCGGTCTGTACGCGCTGGGTGCCGTCGCCACCAAGGCCGCGTTCTGGCTGCCGCAGGCCGTCGGGGTGGTGCTGTACCCGCGGATGGCGAATCCCGCGCACTCCGCGCAGGCGATCCGCTCGGCGCTCGCCGTCCTGGTCGGACTCGGCGCCGCGCTCGTCGCGGGTGTCGCGGTGGCCGCCCCCCTCGTTCCGCTCCTCGTCGGGGACGCGTACCGCCCCGTGCAGTCGCTGCTGTGGCTGTTCGCGCTCCACGGCGCCTGCCTGGCCGTCCTGCAGGGCGCCCTGCTGTCCGCCATCGCGGGGGAGCGGACGCACCTCGCCGTCATCGCCTGGATCGGCCTCGTCGTCGAGATGACCGCCATGCTGACCCTCGCGTCCACGATCGGGCAGTTCATCTCCGTCGCCGTGACGGTCGCGTCGAGCACCGCCCTGGTCGCGAGTCTCTTCGCCGTGCGTAGTGCGCGAGGTGACGCACCCGCGATCTGACACCGGTCCGGTTCGACAGACCCCCGGCACGAAGGCCCCGGGACGACGAAGGGGACCTCGGTGAAGTACCGGGGTCCCCTTCGTCGTGCCGGACTACGTGGCGTCCGGTTGTCGTGCTCTACCGCTCGTCGTACCGGCGCGGATCTGCGACGGGAATCTCCTCCGTCTTGTCCGTGGTCCAGTCGTGCTGCTCCGTGGGAGCCTCCGACTTGCCCAGGTCGACGTGGCGTCCACCACCGCTCTGCGGGACGTCACCACCGTCGGCCGGTGCGGGCTGGTTGCCCTTGCCGCCGCGCAGCGCCAGGAACAGTCCTGCGATCAGGGCGATGAGACCGAGGATGCCGGCGATGATCGGCACGGTGCGACCGAACGTGCTGAGCTTGTCCATACCGTCCTTGGCCTGCTGGACCTGGTACTCGATGGTCTGCTCGTTGAACGGCAGTTCCACCTTCAGGACGTCGATCTCCGGCTTGTCCTTGTTGCGGGCGTAGTACTGGTGCAGCTGCTCCTGGCCCTTGACGACGACACCGGTCTCGGGCTCGACCCACAGGTCACGCACGTTGGTGTACCAACGGGTCATCGTGACGGGGAGAGTGCCACCGGGGACGCCCCAGGCTTCGGCGGGCAGCGTCAGCTTGTTGGTGGGCGAGTTGACGACCTTCGACAGGTCGACGGGATCGATCGTCTGGCTGTAGTGGTACACCTTCAGGCCGTTGATCTCCGTCTCCTCGACGAAGTCGATGTCCTGGGTGGCGCGCGCGTTCAGGTCGAAGTAGGGGTAGCTCTGCTTCTTCGAATCGAACGGGAACTTGTACTGCAGTCCGTCGCGCGGAACTTCCTCGGCAGGCTGGTTGGGCTGCGTCTGGATGGTGCCCACCGGGTCGTTGGTCGGCATCGACGTCTTGCGGTCGACGGTGTTGCGGTCGACGATCGCGGACAGCAGTCCGGTGTCGCCCTGCTTGTCGGTGCGCCGCAGCGTCTGCCCTGCCTGGAGAGTGACGACGTCCGCGTTCGCGGGGTCCTCGGTGGTGACGTAACGCTGTGACACCAGTGGAACGTTCGTGTTGACTTCGGCCTTGCCTGCGAGAAGAGACTGCGAGTTGAGCACGCTGCCGGAACCTTCGGCGATCGTGGTCACTTCGAGGTCCAACGGCGTCTTCGCCAATTTGCCCACCGTGTAGGTGGGAATGAGAATGGCGACGGCCAAGAGGAAGGCACCGAGGCCCACCAGAATGCAAGCAAGTATCCGGCTCGGCCCTGAGCGCTCCGCCATGCTTTCTCTCCTAACCCAATTCTGTCGATTGAGATTCCCCCACCGGCAGCACGGCTGCACGGATCGCATGGAGCCCACATCGACACCACGTGAGGCAAAACACTAACAGTCTCGAATGCGCATTTGCCCCATCGGATAGTAAACGCACCGGCCGTTCCGCAGCGAAGTGACCGGGACGGAGTTTTCCGTCACAGGGCCCGGACCAGGCACACTGTTGGTGATGAGCACTCCGGCCACGATCTCGCCCGCGCCCGCGGCGACCGCTACTCCGCGCAGTTTCATTCCCGCACTGGAGGGGATGCGCGGTCTCGCGGCGCTGGGAGTGCTCGTGACGCACGTCGCGTTTCAGACGGGCGCGACGCACGTGCCGGTCCTCGGCCGGATCTGGGGGCGATTCGATCTGGCGGTGGCGGTCTTCTTCGCGCTGTCGGGATTCCTGCTGTGGCGCAGCCATGCCGGGGCGGCGCGGGGGATGGGTTCGGCCCCCGGCGTGGTGCGGTACTGGATTTCGCGGGCGACGCGCATCCTGCCCGCCTACTGGGTCGCCGTGGCCGTGGTGTTGACGTTCCTGCCCACCGCCAACGCGAGTTACCGCACGTGGTGGGCGAATCTCGGTCTGGTGCAGGTGTTCGTGCCCCTCACTCTCACCGACGGTCTGACGCAGATGTGGAGTCTGTCGGTGGAGGTGGCCTTCTATCTGGTGCTTCCGCTGCTGGCCCTCGCACTGGTCCGACTACGGGGTCCGGCTGCGCGGCTGCGTGTTCCGGCGATCCTCGCGTTGATCGCGGTGAGCCTGACGTGGGCGTTCGTGCCGGTGTCGACGCCGGGCGGCATCCACCACGACAACTGGCTGCCCGGATACCTGCCCTGGTTCGGAGCTGGGATGTTGCTGGCCGAACTGGCGGTGAGCCCGCCCGGGCGGATGCACCGCTGGGCGCATCACCGCGTCCGGATGTTCCTCGTCGCCGCAGTCGCATTCGCGCTCACGGCGACCGACCTCGCCGGGCCGGAGGGGCTGGTGCGTCCCGAACCCTGGCAGTACGCCGCCAAGATGGCGCTCGGCGCCGTCATCAGTTTCGCGCTCATGGCGCCGCTGGTGCTGTCCGACAGGTCCACCCACCGTTACCTCGCGAGCCCGCTCGCGCTCGCGGTGGGTCGCTGGTCGTACGGCATCTTCATCTGGCACCTCGCCGTGCTGTCCATCGTCTTCCCGGTGTTCGGGCTCGTCCCGTTCACCGGCCACTTCGTCTACATCCTGTTCCTGACGACGGTGCTGAGCGTCGCCGTCGCGTCGGCCAGTTACGCGTTGGTGGAGGAACCGGCGCGCCGCGCCGTCAAGCGCTGGGAGGCGCGCGCGAGCAACGCCGAACGTCCGAGCGGCAGCACGGCCAGCCCGGTTGCGACGAGAGCGAGCAGCAGCGGGAACTGAACGAGGAACGAGTGCCCGACGTATCCGCCGGGCGCGCGCCACGGCCCGGTCGACAGCATCGCCATGCCGAGCATCGTCGCCGCTCCGGCGACCCCGACCAGCACGCGCGCGGTGGTGGCGGGCCCGCGTAGCCGGATCAGGACCACGGCCAGCAGCGTCGCCACGACCGTCGTCACAGCGCCGACGGGACCGCCGATCACGGTGGCGGCAGCGAGGATTCCGAGCCACCCGACCGTTGCGCTACCCCACGTCCGGGGTGCCGGGCCGGGATCGGGCTCACGGGCGCGACGCGGCCACAACGCGGCGGCGAGCAGCGGGATCAGCAGTAGCAGGCCGCCGAAGATCCCCAGCCGGTACCAGTGGTCGGTGGGGAAGTCGAGGGTCACCGTCCCCCCGGTTCCCGCGGGCAGGATCCATCCCTGCTGCCAGCCGTCGACGACGACGGGCGTCAGTTCGCTGCCGTCCGGGGCGGTGGCCACCCAGCCGACGTTGGTGCTCTCGGGGACGACGACGAGGCGCTCGGCGTCCGAGGGGGCGACCGTGAGTTCCCGGTGGTTCTCCGTCCACGCGGTCGTCGACACCTGCTCGGTCGGCACGGCCTCTGCCTGCGGTCCGGCGTCGAGGCGCAGACTGTCGACGAAGAACGCCGACCCCGGGTCGACGGTCACGTCCTGCGATCCCGCCGCCAGCGGGACGGGGCCGGGATCGTCGCAGACCGTCGCGGGAACCGGGTCGCCCGAGAGCAATTGCCCGGCGGTTGCGGTGACGCTCGTGCGCACCGGCTGCCCGCCGATCGACACGACCGGCCCCTCCTCGCAGGGCACCGTGACCGGGCGTTCCCCGGCGTCGTCGACCGGACCCGAGCCGGGCAGCAGGACGCCGTCCTCGCCCAGCACCCCGACCTCGGCGAGTCCGGCGGGCTGCAGCTGGGCGAACCCGAGAGCGTTCTGGTCGAGGGTGCTCTTCCAGGACACGAGGCTGAGCACGATCCGGTCGGTCACCCGGGGTTCGACAGTGACCGTCCCGTCGTCCTCGTCCACGTCGCGCACCTGCGGTCCGTTGCCGAGGTCGACGGCGACCCGGTCGGGGGCGGCGGGCACGGCACCCAGGCTGGGCGTCAACTGCAGGCCGGTGACGAGCGTGGGTTCGGGAAGATCGATCGTGAGGGTCGGTTTCGCGCCCTTGCCGCTGGTGGTGTCCTGTTTCGCCGACCAGCTGGTGCGCGGATCGTTGTCGGTGGCGGCGAACGCCGAGCCGCGCAGGTCGATGATGTTGCTGGTTCCGTGGGCGGACGGCCGATCCCGTTGCGTGAGAACATCCTCCAGCGGTGCGCCCTGCCGGGCCCGCAGGGTGAGCTGCGGCGTCACCGCGGTCGGTTCGGGCACCGACAACGTTCGCTCGAACGTGCCGACCTCCTCGGGCGGCAGGACGAAGGCGTTGCTGCACCGCACCCGATCCGGGGCCTGCGCGCACGCGTTGCGGCCGGGGAGCTCCTGGCTGAGGTCCCAACCCGACACGGACGCGCCCTCGGGGGTGGGAGGCAGCACCGTCCGGTACCGGATCGGCACGGTGACCGGGGCGTCACGCTGGGAGAAGTCCTCGACCGATACCTCGCTGATGCCGAATTGCGTTCCCGGGGAACCATTCTCGGTGCGGGTCGCGGTGATCCGCACCCACGGGGTGACACCGCCGGGAACGGACACGGCGATCGGTTTGCCGGGGGCGTCCACCTTCACGGCCGTGCTGCCGTTGGGCGTCGACACCTCCATCCAGCGGACGGGCGCGCCGATCGCGGCCGGGCTCGTCGTGATGTGCAGCAGCGAACTCGTGAGCGGGGTGTCGAAGTCGATCTGGAGCCACTGGCCCAGCGCCCGCTCGATGCCGTTGCTGAACCAGCCCGTCGCCGGGTCGCCGTCGACGGTCGCCGCGGCGCTGCTGGCGGGCGAGGAGCCGCCGAGTTGGGTGGCGTCGGACGCCGCACTCGACACGCTCAGCGTCGCGCCCTCCCACCGGCCCTCGACCAGCGGGGTGTCCGCCACCGGATAGTCGGGGACGAGATTGAACGTGCGTCGCGCATCGTCCGGGCTCCGCAGTGCCGAACTGTGATTGTCGACCTGGCCGTAGTCGGTTTCGCGGTCCCGGGGCGTGTCCGTGACCGTGACATCGTCGACGGGCAGTCCGGCGCGTTTCGCGTCCGCGGCCAGCAGGACGGGTCCGGTTCCGGGCAGGGCGCCGTTCTCCCGCAGGCGCTGCAGCGATTCCGGACCGCCCTGCACGCGGGGGATGCCGTCGACGTTCGCCGTGTAGGGGCCGCTCGTCGTGGGCGAACCGTCCGGCGTCGACACCTCGAAGATCTCGATGGCCGGATACCGGGGCCGCAGGTCGCTGTCGATGACGAGGCCCTCGACGTCGCCGGGTCCGATGTCCTCGCCGAACTCCGCGACGCGGGTGAATCCGGGAGATCCGGTGACGGCCTGGTGCGCGAGGAGTGGGCGCGTCGACCGCGACGTCTCGGGGTCGAGGTCGTTGCGGAGGACGAGGTAGTGGATGCCCTGGCCGAGCAGGGTCTGCGCCATGCCGTCCGAGGGCCGGCCGTCCGTGATCAACCGCTGGATCGAGTCCATCGCCCGGATCGTGCCGGGCGGGGTGAGCGGCACGGCGTCGCGGGACGCCCACGGCGTCGACGCCAGCGCCTGCATCGGCTCGTCGCGGGTGAGACCCCACAGCTGACTGCCGAACGGTGCGCCGGGCACCACGAGCGCGCGTTCCGCGTCGGAACCGTCGGGACTGCTGCCCCCGGCGTTGTCCTCCAGCCACGACGCGGCCTGCTGCCAGTAGTCGGGGACGTCGGTGTACGTGCCCCGCGGTGCGAGCTTGCCCGTCCATGCCAGCGACGTCGCGAGGGTGAGGGCGACCAGCACCAGGCTGGTCACCGCGACCATCGGTTCGCGCTCGGGATGCGCCAACGCGCTGCGCCACCGCGCGAACGGCACGGACCCGGGCAGCGGCACCTTCGCCAGCAGATGCGCCAGCCCGAGCACGAGCGGGAGCCGGACGAGGGGCTCGAGTTTGTGCACGTTCCGCAGGGGCGCCCCGGTGGAGTCGAGGAACAGTCGCACCTGATCGGCGAACGGGGAACCGAGTTCGCCGATGTAGCCGGCGGCGAGGCCGGCGACCCCGACGAACAGGATCAGGGTGAGGCGACCGCGGGCCGGCATCGACCGCATGCACAGTCCCGCGAGACCGGCGGCGGCGATGAGCCCGGTCGCGGCGACCGCGGCGGGCTGGGTGACGAGCACCGCGCCGGCGATGCGCTCGGGGGAGACGAACGGCGTCCAGCTGTCGGTGCCGCGGAGGATCTCGGCGAGCGACGTCCACTGTGTGGTCACCCCGGACGATTCGATGTAGTCGAGGAACGGTGGGCTCACCTTGCCGAGCAGCAGCAGGGGCACGATCCACCACAGCGTGGCCAGCGCCAGGAACGGGAACCACCACGCGGTGAACACCCACCACCGCCGGTTGGGGCGGTGCGCGATCCACCACAACCCTGCGACGAGGCACGCGGCCGCGGTCGCGACGGCGTTGACCGCACCCATCAGCGCGACGGCCAGCGCCGACTGGGCCGCCAGCCGTGCAGGTGAGCGCCAATGCGCGTCCCGGGACGCTTTGCCACTCACGTGGGAGAGGGCGACGACGACGGGCAGAAGAACCCACGGCGCCAGCATCATCGGGAGGGTTTCCGACGAGATCGAGCCCAGGGTGGTGAGGACGCGCGGGGAGAACGCGAACGCGACACCCGCGATGACGCGGGACGACCGGCTACCGGCGCCGAGTGCCTCGGCGAGGCGAACGATGCCCCAGAATCCGGCGACGAGCAGCAGTGCCCACCACACCCGCTGGGTGATCCACGCCGGGACGCTCAGGACGTCGCCGAGCGCGAAGAATGCGCCGTGCGGGAAGAAGTACCCGTAGGCCTGGTTCTGCACCTGGCCCATGGGGGCCTGGCTGCTCCACTGATGGGACGCCCGTTCCAGGAATCCGATCGGATTCTGGGACAGGTCGTACTTGGTGTCGGCGGCGAGCCGGCCGGGGGTTTGGAGAAACGCGAGAAGAAACGCTACGACGGAGGCGCCGAACAGCCACCGCCGCGACAGAGGCTCCGCCGAGGGCTCCATGGCCGCCGACTCGGGGGAGGTGCGGGAACGTGTCGAGCCGGCGCTCTCAGCGGCTTCCGTACTCAACCTGGTTCAGGAGTGAGGAATCCGCGTTGCCGCTCCGGTCGATCTCGGGACGCGTGTTGTCCTGTGCGGCTGCGGTGATGCCGAGCGTCGCCACGGTGCCGAGAGCGACACCGACCACGGCGCTGACCACACCGGGCACAAGGAACTTCCCCATCAGACATCTCCCACCGTCGTGCCATCGACGCACACGGCTACTCCCGCGTACGAATTGCTCGGGTCAAGGTATCACTCGTGGGCCGCCGAACTGCTGATTGGTGCTCGTGGGCCGCTGTTTCCGCAGTTCACGGGCTCTGCTGCACGCCCAGGGCCCGGAGCAGCGTGCGCAGTTTGGTGGTCGTTTCGTCGAGTTCGGACTCGGGGTCGGATTCGGCGACGATGCCCCCGCCTGCGGTCGCCAGGGCCTCGAGCCCGTCGGCGGCGATCTCGGCGCAGCGGATGGCCACCACCCAGTCGCCGTCGCCGTCGCCGTCGCACCATCCGACTGCGCCACCGTAGAACCGCCGATCCTCCTCGACGTCCCGGATGGTCGCCAGGGCCGCGTCGGTCGGGGTCCCGCACACCGCGGGCGTCGGGTGCAGCAGGACCGCCAGACCGAGGGCGCTCGTCGACTGCTCGCGCAGCACGCCTTCGATGGGAGTCGCGAGATGCCACACCTCGTGCGTGCTCGTCAGCACCGGCGAATCCGGGACGGTCAACTCGGTGCACAGCGGCGCCAGGACGTCCCTGATCCAGGCCGTGACGAACGCGTGCTCGGCGAGGTTCTTCGTGGATTCCAGCAGTGCCCTGCCCTCCGCCTCGTCGGCCTGCGGGTCGGCGCGACGCGGGGCGGTTCCGGCGAGCGGACGGCAGGTGACGCGTCGCCCGCGCCGGCTGAGCAGCACCTCGGGGCTGGCCCCGACGAGACCGTGGCCGCGGAAGCCCTCGCCGGCGGCGGACAGGTCGACGGCGAACCCGTTGGCGGTCGGGTTCTGGTGAATCATTTTCGCGGCCAATGCTTCTGCGGAGATCGGGGTCTCCGCGCGGAGGGTGACGCTGCGCGCGGCCACCACCTTGCCGAGGGCGCCCTCACGCAGCCGGTCGACGAGGGACCGGACGCGGGCCACGTGGTCGGCGGGTTCGGGGATCTGCCGAACGACGCGCACGGAGGGGAGTGCGGCGACCGTGCCGGGCCGCCACGGGCCGTCCGTGAACTCCCACGACTCCGGGGCGGTCAGCGCGGCGGGACGTGCGGGGTCGAACGGTAGCGCCCCGACGATCAGCCCGGTGTCGCCGTTCGCGAGGGCGGCAACGGCGGCGGACGCGGTGTCGTACCCGTGCCGCGCCCCGGACGTGCGCAACGTCCGATCGGCGCGGGAGAGAAGGAAGCCGTCCATGGTCACCCGACAGTAGTCGGGCGTCCGGACTACTTCCCCGGAGGCACGATCAGCACCGGGCGGTGACTGTGCCGCAACACGTGGTCGGCGACGCTGCTCTGCAGCAGCGACCGCAGGCCGGTGGTGCCCCGCGTGCCGGTGACGATGATGTCGACCGCCAGTTCGTCCGACGTCTCGACGATCGCCGTCCAGATCGTGCTCGTGCACTCGATGCACCGACCCTCGGTGGCGAGGCCGGCGGCCTCGGCGAGCAGGACACCCTCCTCGTTGGTGACCTTGGCATCCGAGAACGCGACGTCCTCGGTCTCCTCGTCCGGCACCCACTCGGGTTGCATCACCCCGGACAGTCCCGACATGCGCGCCGCCTGACGGACCATCGGCTCCCACACCGTCACCAGCACAGCACGATTGGAGGCGAGGAATCGTCCTGCGCACTCCACGGCACGCTTTGCGTTGTCGGATCCGTCGTAGGCGATCAACATCAAACCACCGGGCACCACGACCTCCTGAGTACGGGTTTCCTCTGTGTCCAGATTACCAACACGGGCGGCAGCGGTCGTCGATTCGGGGCCTGCCGCGGGAGCATCGGCGGTGAACTGGGCTACCGTCGAACCCATGCGGATCAAGTATGCCCTCGCGCTCGCAGCCTGTACCGGCCTCGTCGCCGGATGTTCGTCGGGTGGTGGCGAGACGGTCGCGGAGTCGTCCTCGGCGACGCCGTCCCCGTCTTCCGTCGAGCCCGCGTCGCACACCGGCACCGCATCGCCCGCCGCCGCGCCGGCGTCGTGCGAGACGCAGTTCCTGCAGTCGTTGCCGTTGCGGCGCAAGCTCGCTCAGCTGTTGAACGTGGGCGTGACCGGCACCGCGGATGCCGCCCAGGTGGTCCGGAACGAGCAGGTCGGTGGCATCTTCATCGGAAGCTGGACCGACGAGGCCATGCTCGCGAACCGCGAGGTTCCGCAGGTTGCCTCGGCGTCGTCGCTGCCGCTGATGGTGACGATCGACGAGGAGGGCGGGCGGGTGTCGCGCGTCGAGAACCTGCTCGGGGCCGATCCCTCCGCCCGGCAGACCGCGGCCACGATGACGGAGGAGCAGACGTATCAGATGGCGCTCGAGCGCGGGCGCGGACTGAAGGACCTCGGGGTCACCGTCAATTTCGCGCCCGACGTCGACGTCAGCAGCCAGCCCGACGACAGCGTCATCGGCGACCGCTCCTACTCCGACGATCCCGCCGTCGTCACCCGCTACGCCGACGCCTACGCGCGCGGCATGCGGGACGCGGGAATCCTGCCGGTGATCAAGCATTTCCCCGGTCACGGATCCGCGTCCGGCGACTCCCACACCGGGGCCGTCACCACCCCACCGCTCGAGCAGTTGCAGACCAAGGACCTCGTCCCGTTCCGGAACCTGGTGTCCACGGGGGTCGGCGTCATGCTCGGCCACCTCGAGGTGCCCGGCCTGACGGCGCCCGGGATCCCCGCCAGCATCAGCCCCGACGCCGTGGCGCTGCTGCGCGGCGGCACCGGATACGGCGCGCCGCCGTTCACCGGCCCGATCTTCACCGACGACCTCAGCGGCATGCAGGCGATCACCGACCGCTACGACATCACCGAGGCCGTCGAGACGGCACTGGAGTCGGGTGTCGACGTCGCGTTGTGGCTCACCACCGACGACGTCCCGCGGGTCCTCGACCACCTCGAAGGCGTTGTGGCCTCGGGTAAGCTGCCGCAGCAGCGGGTCGACGAGGCGGTGCTGACGGTCGCGCGAGCCAAGGGCGCACTGACCTGCTGAGGGAGTGTGCTGGTATTCTTTTCGTCCGCCGGTCGAGCCCGGTTTCTTACCGTAGAGTAAGATAGCGGGTTCGACGATGATGGAGGACGTATGGCCGGCGGCACCAAGCGACTGCCGCGCGCAGTGCGCGAGCAGCAGATGCTCGACGCTGCCGTCGACGTCTTCTCCGACAGGGGTTTTCACGAGACGTCGATGGACGCGATCGCGGCCAGGGCGGAAATCTCGAAGCCCATGCTGTACCTCTACTACGGCTCCAAGGACGAACTGTTCGCGGCCTGCATCCAGCGGGAGGGGCTGCGCTTCGTCGAGGCGCTCGCACCCGCCGGCGATCCCGGGCTGAGCCCGCGCGAGCAACTGCGCCGCGCGCTCGAGGGGTTCCTCGGATTCGTGGGCAAACACCGCAAGTCGTGGATGGTGCTGTACCGCCAGGCGATGGGGCAGCAGGCGTTCGTCGGCTCGGTGCAGTCGAGTCGCGACCGGCTGATCGAACTCACCGCACATCTTCTCGAGTCCAGCACGAAGGATCCGGAGCCGGGCCAGGATTTCGAACTGATCGCCATCGCCCTGGTCGGGGCGGGTGAGGCCGTGGCCGACCGCGTCGCCGGCGGCGAGATCGAGGT
>NZ_JBHUSF010000149.1:0-20888 GCF_042673295.1 Rhodococcus sp. NPDC057014 | reverse complement strand
GTCATCGACCGGCCCGACCCTTCTGAGTTGTGCCCTTGTTCAGCCTTCGTCGGCAGCGCCCCGGGTCCGCCCGGCACTGAGGATGAGGTCTTCGTGCAGTTCCATCCAGATGTCGTGGTAGCTGTCGTACATCGGCCGCGCGAACGAGGCGTTGTCGCCGCCGCGGATGCGGTCGAGCGCCGCGAAGAGGCGGGGCAGGTAGCGACCGAACCGCGGCAGCGCATCGACCAGTTCCGGGAGCGACGCCCGCAGTTGCTCGTCGATCTGCGCCAGCGCGCCGACGACCTCGCCGTCGTAGGTCGGGTCGCCGTGATCGTTGGGGGTGTCGTCGGTGCGCATCTGCCAGCGCTGACACACCATCTTGAAGTCGGAGTTGATCGGCAGGAATCTGTCGTAGAAGGCTGTCAGCGCGGTGGCCGCGCCCGTGGTGGCCGGATCCTGCGCGAGTAGCCGCAGATGCTCGGCCTTGCCCGCGGGGGTCAGCATCGCTCCCGGCATCCGGCCCTCCCGGCGCACCACCAGACCCTGCTCGACGAGCGGATCCAGGGCTGCCGGCAGGTCCTCGACGGGCACGCCCGACAGGGCGCTGAGCACGTTGTCGTTGGCCAGACCCTTCACGCGGAGCGAATGCAGGACGTCGAAGGTCTGTTGATCTTGCTGGGCGTGAACCATGTCTGGCTCCTGTTCGGGTGATCGATGGTCAGATGGTGTCTTCGTCAGGAATTCGCGAAATAGTGCGAGCGCAGGGCCTTCTTGTTGAGTTTCCCGGTGGGCAGCCGCGGCAGGCGGTCGACGAAGTCGATCGAGCGAGGCGCTTTGAAGGTCGCCAGGCAGCCGCGGCAGTGATCGATGAGGTCGGCGGCGGTGGTGGCGTCACCCGATACACCCTCGCGCAATTCCACCATCGCCTTGACCTGTTCCCCGAATTCCGGGTCGGGGATGCCGAATACCGCGGCATCGACGACATCGGGATGGCGCACCAGGGCGGCCTCGATCTCCTCCGGGTAGATGTTGACCCCGCCGGAGATGATCATGAAACTTTCCCGCCCGGCGAGGTAGAGGAATCCGTCCTCGTCGAGGTAGCCGCGGTCGCCCATGCTCTTCCAGCCGGCACTCGTCGTGGTGTCTCCCGCGTTGACGTAGGCCGTCGCGGCCGGCGGTTCGAACCAGACCTTGCCGATCTCACCCGTCGGCAGCGGGGTGCCCGCGTCGTCGGTGACGTGCACGCGGGTGCCGCCGAGGGGCCGGCCGACCGACCCGGGGTGGTCGGCCGATTCGGCCGCGGAGATGTAGGTGTGCCCGTAGCCCTCGGAGGCGCCGTAGTACTCGTGCAGGACGGGCCCCCACCACGCGGTGATCTGTTCCTTGACCTCCACCGGGCAGGGCGCGCCGGACGTGACCGCGGTGGTGTGCGTCGGCGACAGCGCGATGGCGGCCCTGTCGGGCAAGGCGAGGATGCGCAGCAGCATCGTCGGCACCCACTGCGAGTGGGTGACCCCGTGGGCGGCGATCGCCGTCATGGCCGCGGACGCGTCGAATCGTTCCATACATACGACCGTGCCGCCGGCGGCCATCGTCATCAGCTGGAAGGTGAACGGCGCCGCATGGTAGTTCGGGGCGGGCGAGAGCAGCACCGTGTCCGAGTCGATGCCGAGTTTCAGGGCGAGACCCGCGTGGCGGGTGGGGGCGTCCGCGGGATGGATGTCCAGCAATTTCTGCCGGAACGCCTTCGGACGGCCGGTGGTGCCGCCGCTGTAGAGGACGCGGGCGCCGAAGCGCTCGTCCGCGATGGGAGTCCTCGGGTGGTTCGCGATCGCCGCGGCGAGGTGCTCGCCTCCGGGAGCGGGATCGGTGCACAGGATCAGCGCGGTGTGCCCTTCGGGAAGGGCGTCGGCGACCGCTCCGGCGAGCGAGCCGCTGGTGACCACCGCGGCCGGTGCCGCTTCGGCGAGGAGCGCCGCGAGTTCGGCGGCGCCGAGGTGCCAGTTCACCGGTGTGACATACAGGCCCGCGCGCATTCCGGCCGCGACCACCACCGGCCATTCGATCCGGTTCTCCATCACCAGGACGATGGAATCGCCTGCTCCCACGCCTCTGCTGCGCAGGAGATGGGCGAGCTGGTTGGACTGCTCGTCGAGCTGCCGGTAGGTGAGCGAAGAACCGGAGGCGGCCATCACGAACGCGAGAGAATCGGGATGCTCGGCGGCGATTGCGGGTGGGTACACGTGACCTCTTTTTGTGAATTGTTCGTCACTATCTAGGTCAGGCTACAAGCGATTTGACTCGTCTTACAAGGGGTATTTGCAAATCCGGCGATTTGTGCTTTAGTGACACCAATGTCACAAACGAACGTGACCGCGACGGGAGACATCCACATGACCACCAGCAGTGGTATCGACCTGATGGACCTGCGGGCATTCGCCTCCGGCTACGCGGACGAGATCTTCGCGCAGTTGCGCAACGAGGACCCTCTGCACTGGAACGAGGAACCGAACGGCCCGGGATTCTGGTCGGTGACTCGATACGCCGACGTCAAAGCAGTTGCCGCGGACCACGACACGTTCACCGTCACCCAGGGGACGCAGATCGCGAGCAGGCGCGCCGAAGGCGAAGGCGCCCGCAGCATTCATCATGTCGACCCACCGGAGCACGGGCCGCTGCGCAAGATCGTCACCCCGCACGTGCGACCGGCCAAGGTGAAGGCCCTCGTCCCGGACATCGAGGCAGTGATCGACGACCTGCTGGACAAGGCCGTCGGCGCGGGGCCGATCGACCTGGTCGCGAACATCTCCGCCCAACTGCCCCTGGTGATGATCGGTCGACTGCTCGGCGCCCCGCTCGAGGACTGCCCGAACCTGCTGCGGTGGACGAACCAGATGGCCTCGGAGGACCCCGACTACTCCGCGGGCCCCGAGACCGCCGTGCGCGCCCGCGACGAGGTGTTCGCCTACTTCCGGGCCCTCGAGACCGAGCGTCGGGCCTGCCCGGCCGACGACCTGGTCAGCGTGCTGACCGCCGCCGAACTCGACGGGGTCCCGCTCAGCCGCGGTTACCTCGACGCCTACTACCTGATCCTGATGGTCGCCGGGAACGAAACGACCCGAAACCTGCTGTCCGGCGGTGTGCTCGCCCTGCACGAGAACCCGCAATGGTGGGACCTTCTGCGCGAGAATCCGGGCAAGATCCGCTCCGCGGTCGAAGAGATGGTGCGCTGGGTGTCGCCGGTGCTGTCGATGCGGCGCACCGCCACCCGGGACGTCGAGATGCACGGCAAGACCGTGAAGGCCGGCGACAAGGTCGTCATGTGGTTCTGCTCCGCGAACCGGGACGAGCGGGTATTCGAGGAACCGGACACGTTCCGGGCCGACCGGTTCCCGAACGAGCACCTGGGTTTCGGGTGGGGCGATCACGCCTGCCTCGGCGCCAACCTCGCCCGCCTCGAGGCGAAGCTGTTCTTCACCAAGCTCGTCGAACGCGGCATCGACATCGACGTCGTCGATTCCCCGAAGCGGCTGCAGAGCAACTTCTTCCGCGGCATCAAGACCCTGCCCGTGCGATTGGAGCCGCGCCATGGCTGACACCTTCGACCGGGCCGGTTGCCTGATCGACGGCGAATGGTTCGTACCGGCCGGGCCGGTGATCGAGGTGATCGACCCGTTCACGGAGTCCGTGATGGGCGAGGTCGTCGACACCGGATCCGAGGTGGTCGACGTCGCCGTGCGGTCGGCCGCGGCAGCTCATCCGGCGTGGCGGCGCACCGACGTCGCCGAGCGGGCGGAGTTGCTCGACCGTGCCGCGGATCTGCTCACCCGTGACGGCGCGGCGATCGCGGCACTGGTGAGCCGGGAAATGGGAATGCCGATCTCGCTCGCGGAGGTCACACAGGCCCAGCTCCCCGCCGACGTGCTGCGGGCCACCGCCCGCACCGCCCGCAACTTCCCGTGGTCGCAGGACATCGACGGGGCCACCCTGGTCCGACGCGGCAGCGGGGTAGTCGGCGCGATCACGCCGTGGAACATGCCTGTCCATCAGATCGTCGCCAAGGTCTCGGCCGCACTCGCCGCCGGATCGACCGTGGTGCTCAAGGCATCGGAGATGACCCCGTACGACGCGAACGCGCTCGCCGCGCTGTTCCTCGAGGCGGGACTTCCGGCCGGGGTGTTCAACGTCGTGACCGGAACCGGTGCGGCCACCGGCGCCGCACTGGCCGCGCACCCGGGCCTCGCGCACGTCTCGTTCACCGGCAGCGTCGTCGCCGGCCGCACAGTGGCCGCCCTGGCGGCGCAGACGTTGACCCGCTGCACTCTCGAACTCGGCGGAAAGTCACCTGCCGTGGTGCTGCCGGACGCGGACCTCGAGACCGCGCTCACCGGGGTCGTCACTTCCGGTCTGGTCAACTCCGGTCAGGCCTGCAACGCCACCACCCGCCTGCTGATCCCGGAACACCTCGCCGCCGACTCCGTCGACATCATCGAAGATGCAGTCGCGCAGCAGGTCCTGGGCAATCCCGCGGACCCCCGCACGCGGCAGGGGCCGCTCGTCTCGGCGCGCCAACGTGAGCGCGTCCTCGACCACATCGGTGACGCCGTCGCCGCCGGCGGGCACCTGCTCACCGGCACGGGCAAGCCGTCCGAGGCGTCCCCGACCGGGTACTTCGTCGATCCCACCGTCATCACCGGACTGCCCGAGAACGCCCGAGCCATCCGTGAGGAGATCTTCGGCCCCGTCATCGCCGTGCAGATCTACGCCGACGTCGACGACGCCGTCCGCATCGCCAACGACTGCGCGTACGGGTTGTCCGCGGAGGTGTGGTCCGGCGACGTCGAACGCGCTCGCGCCGTCGCCGGACGGCTCGACGTCGGCCAGGTCAAGATCAACGGCGTCCGCACCCGCAATCGGCCCACAGTTCCCTTCGGTGGCGTCAAGAATTCCGGCTACGGCCGCGAACTCGGCCACCTCGGCATCGAGGAGTTCACCGACGTGACGGCGGTAATGTCATGACCGGCAACGCTTTCAGCGGAAACATCGTCGTCACCGGGGCGGCATCGGGGATCGGTCTCGCCCTCGCCGACCAGTTGAGCGCGGCCGGCGCCACGGTCTACGCCCTCGACCGGCGCGACTGCCCGATCGGATCGGTGCGCACCCTGCTGTGCGACCTCTCCGATCCCGGCTCGATCAGCGACGCGGTCGCGGCCCTGCCGGATCAATTGAGCGGGCTCGCCAACGTCGCCGGTGTCCCGGGCACCGCTGCCGCGCAGACCGTGCTGTCGGTCAACCTTCTCGGGCCGCGCCTGCTCACCGAACTTCTGCTCCCCCGCATGACCGCGGGAGCGGCGATCGTCAACGTCGCCTCCGTCGCCGCGCACCGCAACACCGAACCGCCGGAGTCGATCGACGAACTACTGCGGGTCCGCGACCGCGCGGACCTGCACGCATGGCTGTGTGACCACCCCGTCAAGGGGCCCGCCGCCTACGACACGTCCAAACGCGCCCTCGTCGACTGGACGCAACTGCTGTCGGCGAAACTGACGGCACGCCACATCCGTGCGCTGTCCGTCAGCCCCGGACCGGTCGAGACACCGATCCTCGCCGACTTCGAGGCCAGCATGGGTGCCGACGCGATGGCACGCTCCCACGACGCGGTCGGCAGACACGGCTACCCCCACGAGATCGGCGCTGTCGTCGCGTTCGCCCTCTCCCCCGCCGCGTCCTGGCTGAACGGCATCGACATCCCGGTCGAAGGTGGCCTGTTCGCCACCCGTGTGGCCGCCAAATCCCCCGTTTTCGAAGGACTCTCGCAATGATCTCCTCCAGCCGCCCGGCCGAGCACGTCATCACCCTCGACGGCACCCACCCCAGCACCCGCGAGGTACTCGGCGGCAAGGCCTACAGCGTCAACAAGATGCGGGCGATGGGACTACCGGTCCCCCCGGCGTTCGCGCTGCCCACCGGTGTCTGCGCGGTCTACCACGACAACGGCCGATCCCTGCCGGACGAGATCTGGCAGCAGGTCCTCGAACACCTGCGACGGCTCGAAACCGAGACCGGCCGACGGTTCGGCGCAGGTCCGTCCCCGCTGCTGGTCTCGGTCCGCTCCGGTGCCGCGCAGTCCATGCCGGGCATGATGGACACCGTCCTCAACCTCGGCCTGACCCCGGAACTGTGTGCGGCGCTCGCCGCCGAGACCGGCGATCAGCGGTGGGCGACGGACACCTGGCAGCGGTTCTGTCACAGTTACGCCGACATCGTGGCCGGCGACCCCGGTGCCGCGCCGCCGAGCGATCCGCTCGAGCAGTTGCGATCGGCGATCGGCGCCGTCTTCGACTCCTGGACCAACGAGCGCGTCAAGGCGTACCGCGCCCGGCACAACCTCGGCGCCGGCGCCGGAACCGCAGTCACCGTGCAGGCCATGGTATTCGGCAACCGCGACGAACGGTCCGGGACCGGGGTGCTGTTCAGCCGGGACCCCGCGACCGGCGAGAACACCCTCTACGGCGAATGGCTGGCGAAGGCGCAGGGCGAGGACGTCGTGTCCGGGGAGAAGACCCCGAACCCGCTCGTCACCGTCGGCGACATCCTGCCCGACGTGTACCCGGAACTCGAGCGCATCGCCGAGGTCCTCGAGCGTGAGCACCGCGACCTGGTCGACATCGAGTTCACCGTCGAAAGCGGCCGGTTGTACGTCCTGCAGTGCCGGGCCGGGAAGCGTGCGCCGCGCGCCGCGGTCCGGATCGCCGTCGACCTCGTCCGCGAGGGTCTCATCACAGCCGACGAGGCGGTCTCCCGCGTCTCGGCCGAGCAGGCCGCGAGCCTGGCGAAAACGCACGCGGTGCACGCGGACCGGACGGTCCTGGCCGGCGGCCTCGGCGCCGGCCCCGGTGTCGCCGTCGGGCAGGCCGTCAGCGACCTCGACCAGGCCCTCGACCTCGCCGCGGCCGGCACACCCGTCGTCCTGGTGCGGCCCTCCACCGCCCCGGACGATGTGCCCGCGATGTTCGAATCGGTTGCCGTCGTCACCGAACTCGGCGGCAGCACCTCCCACGCGGCGCTGGTGTGCCGGGAGATCGGGCTGCCGTGCGTCGTCGGCGCCGGAGTCGGCACCGTCGCGAAACTGACCGGGCTCACGGTGACCGTCGACGGCGCCACCGGCTCGGTCTACGAGGGCGACGCCCTGCACACCCCGGACGAGAGCGACATCGACGAGTACCTCACCGAACTCCTCGGCTACCTGCCCGACACCGTCCCGGTGGATCATCCGCTCGCACAGTTGCGCTCTGCGCACCTGGAACGGGCATAACACGAGGTCAGAACGATGCGACATCCACTGTCAGTGATATCTTGTTCGCACACTCGGGCGACGGAGAGGGGGCGACGATGACCGCACCGCGGCAGGTCCCACCGCGCACGCTCGACGACGTCTACACCCATGTCGGCCTCGTCGAACCCGGCGCGGCCACCCCGAAACGTCCCAACCGCCGCGGGGAACTCACCCGGGAACGCATCGTGCAGGCCGCGATCGAATGCTTCAGTGAATACGGGTACACCCGCACCCGGGTCTCCGACATCACCCACCGCGCGAAGACCGCACAGGGGAACTTCTACCGGCACTTCACCGACCTCGACGACGTCTTCCTCGCCGCCATGCACACCGGGCTCCAGGAGTTGTCCGAGGCCACCAGCCGCAAGGCGACCACCAGCGGCGAACTCGAAGCGCTGATCGAGGTCAACAGCACGTACCTGCACGCCTACTCCCGGCACCGGCACATCCTGCGACTGCTCCGTGAAGCTGCCGCCGCCAGCGCCAACGAGGGGTTTCAGCAGCTGTGGCTGCAACTGCGTGACGACTTCATTGCACGCACCCGCCGCTGGCTGGAGAAACTGCACGACCGCGGGGAGATCGGGGACACCAACCTCGACCTGCTCGCCGAGTCGCTCGGCTGCATGACCGAGCAGATGGCCTACGTACACGTCGGTCTGCCCGCCTCGACCCCCAAACGCGAACGCATCGACGAACTCGGCCGCGCCCTCGGTGAGGTCTGGTTCCGGGCGCTGCCCCCGGCCGCGTCGCCGTCCGAGCACTGACCACATTCCGCCGGTTCCCTTCGGCCGCCGACGGCCGGAACGTGTCGCTTCCCCATCCTGAGCTGCAACGAAAGACGCACCCATGACCAACGTCGCACCCGATTCTCTCGGCTACACCGTCCGTGTCGCCGACGTCATCGCCGAGACATCCGACGCCTCCTCCCTCGTCATCGACGTCCCGCGGGAGGTCGCCGGCCGGTTCGCGTACCGGCCCGGGCAATTCCTCACCGTCCGGATCCCCAGCGAACGCACCGGTTCGGTGGCGCGCTGCTATTCGATCGCCAGCTCCCCCACCACCGACGACCGGATCAAGGTGACGGTCAAACGCACCGTCGACGGATACGGCTCGAACTGGCTGTGCGACAACATCACCGCCGGCGACGCCGTGCATGTGCTGCCACCGTCGGGCACGTTCACCCCGCACAGTCTCGACGGCGACTTCCAGCTCTTCGCCGCCGGCAGCGGCGTCACCCCGGTGATGTCGATCCTCAAAACCGTGCTGGCGTCCGCGACCGGAACCGTGTCCCTGTACTACGCCAACCGGGATCGGGAATCGATCATCTTCGACGCCGAACTCGCCGACCTCGCCGAGAAGCACGCCGATCGGCTCACCGTCGAGCACCGGATCGAGAGCGAGGCCGGGTTACCGACCCCGGACAATCTCACCCAATTCGCCGACGGCGGCCAGGACGGCACCGTCTTCGTCTGCGGACCCGCACCCTTCATGGCCATGGTCAAGGAGACACTGACCAGCATCGGCTACGACCGGCACCGGATTCACATCGAGGAATTCCGGTCCCTCGACGGCGACCCCTTCGCGCCGATCAAGCAGGTCACCGCCGACGACGCCGCGTCGTCGACCGTGGACGTCACCCTGGACGGCGACACCCACACCCTGACCTGGCCGGCCGATGCAACCCTGATCGACGTGATGGTGGGCGCCGGAATCGACGCCCCCTACTCCTGCCGCGAAGGCGAATGCGGATCCTGCGCCTGCACCCTGCTGGAAGGGACCGTCGACCCCGGGGTCACCGACGCCCTCGATCCCGACGACGTCGCCGACGGCTACATTCTCGGCTGCCAGGCGAAGCCGACCAGTCCCACCCTGAAGATCGAATTCTGAAAGCGTGCGACGGAACGCGCCGGGCCGTCGGGTCCTCGTCTAGCGCTGCCGGCTCAGGCTCGCCAGTACGGCCTTCGCCGCGCGCTCGCCCGACGTGGCTGCGTCGGCGAGCGACGGCAGATCGAGCTGGTAGTCGCCGGCGAGGTAGATGGTGCCGAGCGGATCACGCAGCGTCGGAAGCGAGTTCCTCCGCCCGGGCGCCCAGAAGGGCACGACCCGACGATGCTTCCGCACGATGCCCTCGCCCAGCTTCCCTTCCAGCTCGGGGAACACTTCAAGCAGGTCCTGCCGGTATCGCGACACGATCGCCTCGTCGGGGAGGTCGAACAATGCGTCGGCGTGGGCGCCGCCTGCGAAACAAGCCAGTGCTCCACCGGGCTTGCGGTCGTCGCCGTTCCGCATCGCCGCGGCGTGGTTGAACATCGCCTGGAACGACAGTTGCGGCGTGGAGACGGCGAAGTAGTCGTCCCAGCGTTGCGGCCCGACTTCGTCGGTGAAGAATCCGACGATCACGTACCGGCCGTAGGTGATGTCGGTGAACGCGTTCCGGTGCTGCTGCGTCAGGTCCGGGATGATCCGCTCGGCGATGTCGGCGGGTGCGGTCACGATCGCGCGCTTCGCCCGCAGCCGCACCGGTCGGTCACCGTCGAGGTACTCGACGACTACGCCGTCACCGTCCCGCCGCACCGAGTGCACCGCCGAGTTCAGCCGGATCCGGTCACCGAGATCCTCCGCCAGCACGTCGGTCAACGTCTGGTTGCCACCCACCGGCAGCGAGAAGTTCGGGATCTTCTCCGGGTCGGCCAACGCGAGGCCGACCGACGTGACGAACTGGGTGGCGGCCGTCTCCTCCACCTCGCATCCCATCCACTGCGCCGACCACGACCGGACGACGTCGGCGGCCAGCTTCGACCGCACGCCCTTCAGCAGGTACGACCCCAGCTTGGTGTCGAGGTTGGCGCGCACCCGTTGTGCGATACGGCTCTGCGACTCCAAGAACGGCATGACGGCGAGGATGCGTGCACCGACGATGGCCATGCCGATTCGGTCCATCATGGTCATCCGCGTGCGGAACATGAGCGCGACGGGATTCGAAGTGTCGATCACCCCGCCGTTCAGGTACAGCGCGACGCTCTTGCCTGCAAGCGAGCCCATCTCGATTCCGTGCCGGTCGAGGGCATCGATCAGTGTGCCTGTGCCCTCGGTGAACTGAGTGCCGACGTTGATCCAGTAATCACCCTTCCGGACGGTCTCGACTCGTCCGCCGACGCGGTCGGTGGATTCGAGCACGACTACGTCGGTCTCCGGCGACAGCGTGGTCGCCGCCGTCAATCCCGCCATTCCGGCGCCGACGACGACCACCTCGGTGGTCTCTTCCTGGACGTGCGTTGTCATTTCGGTTCCTGACTCTGGAAAACGATGAGCTTCGGTGCTGCGGTGGTCACGACGCGACTCACGCCGTGACCGGGGCGCCGCCGCTGACCGCCTGGGCGTCGACGCGCTTGTTGTGGGCGTCGAACGCCCGGTACGCGCGGAAGTACGCGAACATCTGCAGGCCCCACGTGGACAGCGCGAAGATGTAGAAGATCGTGTGCTCCGCGTCGTCGCCCGGGATGTGGACGAAGTCGTAGGTCGAGGCGATGACGAATCCGCACGCGGTGGCGACGGCGACCGACACGGCGTGACCGTGCTCGCCGATACCCCACAGGCGCTTGACGAAGTAGATCAGGAACAACGTGGTGAGCACGTTGACGACGATGAAGAAGATCTTGGCGGGGGTGCCGATGTGGTGCTGGTACCCGAGGAGGAGGAAGCCCACCACGGCGGCGAGGGCGAACGCGCCGATGTCCACCGCGACGGACGGCTTGTACCGGTGGGTGACCTTCATCAGCCCCAGGACCAGGATCAGCGTGATGCCGACCGACCGGGAGAAGGCATCCAGAAAGGCTGCGCCGGTGTACATCGGACTGTCGTGACCGGCCTTCAGGATGCCGTAGACGAGGAAGTTCGAACCCGACGTCGCGACGATGATCCACTCGAGGCCGAGTAGATAGTTCTTGTAGTTCCGGATGAACTTGATCCCGTACGTGAATCCGACGGCGATCATCCAGATGTCCGCGACCGCGAAGAGCAGTTCTCGGATGGACATGATTTTCTCCTTGGAGGGTGGCTTGCGCCGATGGTCATTTCGTGAGAGCTGCCAGGCGGTCCGAGGCACGGTCGGCCATCCAGGCCGCGTGCAGCGCGGGACCGCTGACCAAGCTGGGCCAGAAGCGCTTCCGGCCGTGCCAGATCGCGGCCAGGTCGTCGTGTAAGGGCGCGCCGCCGATCCGGTCCGCGAGCAGGTGGCCCACGTACTGTGCCTGGGCGAAGCCGTGGCCGTTGCAGGCGAGCGAGTAGAGCACGTTGTCGGAGGCCTCGCCGGCAACGGGGAGCCACGTGGAGCTCATGCCGATCCAGCCGCCCCAGGCCTTCTGCGGTTCGATGTCGCGCAGGCCGGGGAAGCGGTCGCGGAATCCGCGGACGAGGTCGTCGGCGACGTTCCGGGCAGGGGTGCGGTCCGGCAGCGGATTCCGCCCGGTCTGCACGCGGCGGGTGCCGAACACAATCGTGCCCCGGGGGGTCACACGGTAGCTCTCGATGATCATGTGCAGCGTGACCATCGGGGCACGGCTGGTCCAGCCGATCTCGTCGAGTCGCTCGGGCGCAACGGGTTCGGTCTCGACCAGCGACGTCCACACCGGGGTGGCGAGGTTCTTCGGCGCGCTGGACAGGCCCGCGCTGTGGGCGTTGGTGGTCAGCAGCGCCTTGCGCGCCCGAACCCTTCCGTCCGGAGTCTGGACGGAGACCCCGCCGCCGGTGTCCGTGACGTCGCGGACGGGAGTGTGCTCGTAGACCCGCACGCCGGATGCGATCGTCGCGGCCCGCAGGCCGAGGACGAACTCACCCGGGTTGAGGGTGCCACCGACGCCCTCGCGCACTCCGCCGAGGAAGCCGTCCGGAAGGCCCGCCTCCCGGCCCTCGACGAATTCGGCCGACGATCCGGCCTCGGCCATGACCTTCGCGTTGCGGCGCGCATGCCGGAGCTGCCCCTTGGACACGGCGGCCATCACGATGCCCTCCGACCGATAACCGCAGTCGATCCCGTGGTGGGCGATGGAGTCCTCGGCGAAGTGCACCGCGTTCTCGGCGTACCGGTAGAGATCGCGCAGCCGCTCGCTCTTCAGCAGAAAGCCCAGCAACTCCGGATCGGCGGCAATCGAATTCGTGACGTATCCGGCGTTGCGGGAGCTGGCGCCCCAGCCGAGAGTCTTCGCCTCGAGGAGCACCACGTCGACGCCCTTCTCGGCGAGGCGGATGGCGGCGGACATGCCGCCCCCACCGCCGCCGATCACGACCACGTCGCAGTCGATGTCACCGGTCAGGGGTTGTTCGGCGGTGGCGGGCGTTGCGGCCCAACCGGTGTCGTGGATCAGCTCCATGGCTACTTCTCCGTCTCTTCTGCAGGGATGACCGCGGTGCCGCGAGCGCGCACCGCAACCAGTGGCGATTCGAGGACGTGTGCGCGGCCGGTGTCGTCGGAGCCGCGGCAGATCACGCGGAGCTCGAAGTCGACCGTGCGGCTGCGGTTGCCCTTCTTCACCAGCCGGGCCTCGGCCTCGACGACGTCACCGCCGCGGACCGGCGCGAGGAACTCGACCGACGAGTAGCCGGCGAACAGCCCCTCGTGGCCGTCCAGCTCGATCGACAGGTTCGTGCCGACGTCCCCGAAAAGTTTGAGGGCGTAGGCGCCGTCGACCAGATTGCCCGCGTAGTGCGCGTCGGAGAAGGCGACATAGCGCCGATGGACTGTCGTGCTCATGAGATCTCCCGGTGGATGGCGCCGAGGTGGCGGGACTCTGTTTCGCCGTCGATCTCGACGCCGGGGTAGCCGCGCTTGGCGATCTCGGTGCACATCCGGCGGTACTTGCCGACACCGCCGACGTACCCCATGAACGTGTTGGGTTTGCCTTCGACGTTGGAGCCGCGGTACCAGGAGTCGGTGGTGGCGTACAGCGTCTGGGCGACGGTCTCCTCGGTGATGTCGACCCAGTCGTTCTGGCCCTCGACGGTGGTCTCGACGAGCGTCGCTCCGGAGTCGCGGGCGTGCTCGATGAGGTCGGCGATCCAGTCGACGGCCTGCTCGATGGTCATCACGACGTTGCTGGCGAGCGCGGGGCTCTGAGGCCCTCCGACCATGAAGAAGTTGGGGAAGTCCGTGGTCATCATCCCGAGGTAGGTCCGGACACCGTCGCGCCAGGCCTCCTGCAGCGTTTTGCCGGACGCACCGGTGAGACCGAGCCCGTACAGCGGGCCGGTGAAGGCGTCGAACCCGATGGCGAGCACGACGGCGTCCACCTCGTACGTGCCCTCCGACGTGACGATCGCGTTCGCGGTCATCGTCTCGAGCGGCTCGTCGCGCAGCGACACCAGCGACACGTTCGGCCGGTTGTAGGTCTCGTAGTAGTCGGTCCCGAAGACACTGCGCTTGGCACCGAGAGGGTGGTGCCTGGGCACCAGTAGCTCGGCGGTCGCCGGATCCTCGACGATCTCGCGGATCTTGTCGTGGAGGAATTCCGACGCGGTCCGGTTCGCCGCGGCATCGGTGAGGAGGTCGGCGAACTCGGCGCCGACGCCCTGGAAGCCGCTGCGCTCGTACGCCGCCTCGTAGCGCCGCCGGCGCTCCTCGTCCGACACGTCGAAGGCGTTCTCGGTGACGGGGCGGTCGGGGATGCCGCCGGGTGAGTGCCGGCACTCCTCCCGGAGCGCCGGGTAGTCGTCCTTGACGGCGGCGACCTGCTCCGCAGGGAGTTCGGCGTTGCGGGCCGGCATCACGTAGTTCGGGGTGCGCTGGAACACCGTGACGTGTTCCGCGACCTCCGCGATCAGCGGGATGGCCTGCACGCCCGAAGATCCGGTGCCGATCACGGCGACGCGCTTGCCTGCGAGGTCGTCGAGCGAGATGTTCCACCGGCTGGTGGACACCTGGAGTCCGGTGAAGTTCCCGAGACCCGGCACGTCGAAGTCCTTGGGGGTGGACAGGCCACCCGCGCCCGAGATCAGGTAGCGGCTGCGGCGCGTCTCGCCGTTGTCCAGCCGCACCTCCCACAGCCGGTCGTCCGCGTTCCATGTCGCGCCGACCACGCGGGTGTCGAAGGTGAAGTGCCTGCGCAGGTCGAAGCGGTCGGCGACGTGTTCGATGTAGCCGAGGATCTCGGCCTGCGGCGCGAATCGCTGGCTCCACGTCCATTCCTGCTGAAGCGTCTCGTCGAACGAGTAGGAGTAGTAGATGCTCTCGACGTCGCAGCGGGCGCCCGGATAGGTGTTCCAGAACCAGGTGCCGCCGACGCTGGGCCCGGCCTCGAAACCCGCGAAGGTCCACCCCGCGTTCGTGAGCCGGTGCGCGAGGTAGAGGCCGGAGAAGCCGGCACCGACGCCGATGACATCGACGATCCCGCTGGCTGAGGTGGAGGTGGAGTTCATGCCGTCGCTTTCTTTGTTATGATCAAACGACTCGATCAATTGACTTAGTTGAGTAGATCAGTGGCGCCGGTCACAGTCAAGAGGTGACGCGAAAGTAGTCCTGACCGCTACAGAGGGAGGTCGGGTGAATCCACGCCGACCACGCGGTCGCCGCAGAACACCCGGACGGACTCGCCGGGGGCATGACCGCCGATTCCGGAAGCACCCCAGAAGCTCTGTGCCGAACCGTCGGCGAGATCGGCGACCTTGGCACCGTTCACGCGCACCTCGCCCGACAGCACCCGGGATCCGACGTCGAGGGCGCGGTCCAGGTCGCCGCCGAACACGTACGCGTCCAGACCCGACGGGTTCGCATTGGCGACGCGCAGTGCGTCCTCGTCGGATTCCACGGCGTGCAGGCTGACGAGCGGTCCGAACAGCTCGGCGGTCGCCACCGACGCGTCGACTCCCGAAGCCACTGTGGGAGAAAGGAAGAACCCGTCGAGTGCGGGCAGCTGCGCGGGCTGATGGATCGTCCCGCCGTGGGCCCGCAGCCCGTCGATCCGGCTCTGCAGCGTGGCGAAATGCGGGGCGTTCGAGATCGGGCCCAGCTGCGTGTTCTCGTCGAGCGAATGCCCGACGTCGATGCGGGAGATGCGATCGAGCAGCGCGTCGAGCAGCGGCCCGACGAGGCTCTTGTGCGCCAGCACCTTTCCGGGGCCTTCACACCACTGACCGTTGAGCTTGGTCATCCCGTCGAGGATCCCGTCGGCGGCGACGTCGATGTCGGCGTCGTCCAGCACGAGGGCCGGGTTGTTGCCGCCGAGCTCGAGCTGGAGCACCTTGAAGTCCTCCGCGGCCGCGCGGGCGATCGCGCGGCCGGCGTTCGGGCCGCCGGTGAACGAGACGATCTTCACGCGGTGATCGCCCGTGAGCGCCGCGCCCACGTCGCCCGCGCCGTGGACGAGCTGCAGCGCACCGTCGGGCAGCCCCGCCTTGACGAAGCATTCGACGATGATCTGGGCGCTGCTCGGCGCATGCTCGGACGGTTTGAGGATGACGGGGCAACCGGCGGCGAGGGCGCTCACCATCTTCGCGGCGGGGATGAAACTCGGGCCGTTCCACGGGGTGAGGATGGCGGCGGGGCCCCACGGGACCTTGTACAGCCGCACGTCGCGGCCACCGGCCTCCAGGGCCGTCCGACGCGGGATGGCGCGCAGCTCCGCAGCGGACGAGCGGATCCGGTGCGGAAGGAACTGCGCGACCATCCGGGCCTTCGCGATCGGGACGCCGCTGGTGAGGGCATCGGTGCGGGCGATGTCCTCGATCCGGGCCTCGACGATGTCGGCCGCACGCTCGATGACCGCCGCGCGTTCCTCGCCGGCCGCGTCGTCCCAGCGTTCGAAGCCGTACGACCGCTCGGCGTGCCGCAGTGCGCGCTCCACGTCGTCCGGTCCGGTGGTGACGGCGCGGTGGACCGGTCGGCCCGTGTTGGGATCGAGATTCCACGCGTCCGGGATCGTCCGGCACTCGGACCACTCGTCGGCGATGTAGTTGATCGGCTGGGGCAGTTGAGGGTTCGACATCCGTGTCTTCCTTCGGTGCGTGGGTATGGGTGGGGTCGGTGCGCTCACACGGTGAGGTCGGCGACGATGCGGGTCACCTCGCCCGACTTCATCGCCTCGAAGCCCTTGTTCACCTCGCCGAACGGGATCACGTCGCTGACCATCTCGTCGAGCAGCAGGCTGCCCTGGAGGTACAGACGCGCGAACTGGGTGATGTCCTCGTGCGCCTGGCCGGAGCCCATGTACGAGCCGATGAGGCGCTTCTCGCCGAAGAAGAAATCCGACGCGGGAACGGTGAGGTCGGTGCCGTCCGGTGCGATGCCCACCAGGCAAGCGGTACCCCTGGCACGCAGGACCGACAGCGCGGTGGCCGCGGTGCGCGCGGAGCCGACGGCCTCGAACGAGTAGTCCACCCCGTCGCCGAGCACCTTCCGGATCTCGGTGGGGACATCGGTCGCGCCGTTCACGACGTGCGTGGCGCCGTATGTCCGCGCCGCCGCGAGCCGGGCGTCGTCGAGATCCACGGCGACGATCGCCGAGGCACCGGCAAGCCGCGCGCCCTGGATGATGGCCGAACCGACACCGCCGCAGCCGATCACGGCCACCGTGGCGCCCGGGCGCACCTGCGCGCCGCGGAAGACGGCACCGACGCCGGTGATGATGCAGCAGGACAACAGGCACCCGACGTGCAGTCCCACCTCGTCGGGGACCTTCACCAGCGAGTTCTCCCGCATCAGGGTGTGGCGGGAAAAGGCGCCGATGTCGCCGAGCCGCTCGACGACCCGGCCTCCCGGCAACTGGAACGCCGGGCGCGGCCGCTGCCGGATCTGCGAGACGCGCTGGCACTGCGTCGAGTGCCCGGCCTGGCAGTTGCGGCACAACCCGCACGAGGGCGTGAGGGCGCCGACGACGCGGTCGCCCGCACGCAGCGAGGTCACCGCGGAGCCGACCGACTCGACGATGCCCGCCACCTCGTGCCCGACCACCACAGGCAGGTCGGCGTGCACGGTACCGGTCATGTAGTGCAGGTCGCTGTGGCACAGCCCCACATTGGAGACCGCGACGCGGACCTCGTTCGGCTCCGGGTCGTCGACCCGGATCTCGGTGAATTCGAGCGGCTCGTTCACCGCGGTGAGAAGTGCTGCTTCGGTGGTGATCACTCTTGTCTCCGATCTCAATTGCTCGTCGTGGGCGCCGTCGGCGCCGCGTTCTTCGATGCCCAGAAACCCTCGATGCCCTCGGTGAAGGCGCCGGACTCCCAGGACCGGCGGGCGGCGTCGTCTTCGCGGGCGAACGCGGCCTCGATGTCTTCGGGTCGCGGCCGCAGCAGGCCCAGGTGCAGTGCGGTGGTACGGGGATCGGAGTTCCACTGCCGGATCACCTGCACCGCGCGGTCCACCAGTGTCTGCGGGGCCACGATCTCGTCGAGCAGCCCGATCCGCAGCGCCTCATCCGCATCGATCCGGTGGGAGCCGAGAATGATTCGCATCGCATGGTTCCGGACCAGGCGCCCCAGGAGGAAGCTCGAGGCATTCGAGATGATGATCCCGCGGTGGTTCTCCGGCTGGTAGTACTCGGCGCCGGGCGTGCCGATCCGCGAGTCGCAGCACAGCGTGATCTCCGAGGCGCCGCCGACCGCGATCCCGTTCACCGCCGCGATCACGGGCACCTCCGTCTCGAGAATCGCCCGCGTGATGTCGTGGAACGTCGCGAAGGCCTCGTGAATCTCGGCGTAGCTGGTCGGCACCGACTGCAGGTCCTCACCGGCGGAGAAGGCCCGCCCCGCACCCGTGAGCACGATCCCGCGGACGACGTCACCCGTCCCGAACCGGCGAATCGTCTGCGCGAGTCTCACTCTCGTCGCCACGTCCATCACATTCAGCTTGGCCGGGCGGTTCAGTGTGACCACGGCGACGTCGCGGTCGATGTGCACGTCCAGGTAGTTCTCGGTCATGTCCGGCTCCTCAGTTGCCGCCGCGGACGGTGCGCGGCGGCTGCAGGTCGTAGGTGATGCCCGGGTGTTCGGCCGAGCGCGCCTTCAGGGCCGGCTTCGACACACGCTCGGACGGGGTGCGCGGGAAATCGGCGACGAACTCGACGTAGCGCGGAACCTTGAAGCGCGCCAACTGGGTTCGTGCGCCATCGACGATTCGCTCTGCGGCTCCGCGGCTCTCGTCGGCGCCGGTGGCCAGCTGCACGAAGGCCTTGACCTCCTCGCCGAACAGCTCGTCCGGGACGCCGACCACCGCTGCCGCGACGACGGTGTCGTCGCGCTCCAGGACGCGTTCGACCTCGGCGCTCGCGATGTTCTCCCCGCCGCGGCGGACCATGTCCTTGATCCGGCCCACCAGGCGGTAGCTGCCCGCCTCGCGGACCGCGACATCGCCGGTGTGCAGCCAGCCGTCGCGCAGGACCTGCGCGGTGTCTTCGGGCCGGTTCCAGTAGCCCAGCATCATCGGTCTGCCCGAGGTGATCAGCTCGCCGGATTCGCCCTCGGCAACCTCTCCGCCCTGCGGATCGACCACCCGGACCTGCTTCGTGGGAACCGGCTGCCCCAGCCGTCCGCTGCCGACGTCGGCCGTGCGCTCGGGGAGGCTGACCAGGTCGACCCCACTTTCGGTCATCCCGAAGATCTCCCGCCACGGTGCACCCCAACGCTGTTCGAGCTCCGCGTGCAGCGCGACGGGGATTGCCGAGCACAGCACGAGGCGTAGGTCGTTGTCCCGGTCCTGCGGGCTCGGCTCCTGCTTGAACAGCAGCGTGGGCATCGAGCCGAGCACGTAGCAGAATGTGGCCCGGTGCCTGCGGACGTCCGCCATGAAACCCGAGGCGGAGAACCGGGGCAGCACCACCAGCGGTGCGCCGATCGTGAGACACAGCGAGGTGTTCCACTGCGGGTCCATGTACGAGAACGGCTGCGAGGTGAGCGCCACGTCGTCGGCCCCGAGGCCTGCCGCGCTCGCGCAGACCCACCCCAGCCGAACCCAGTAGTCGTGGGTCAGCATGCACGCCTTCGGAAATCCGGTGGTGCCCGACGTGTACTGGAGATTCGCGAGCGTCTCGCCGGAGATGGCGACCCCCGGCCTGTCCGCCGGATACTGCGTGAGTTCGTCGCACGAGGCGGCTTCGACGATCCGGACATCGGCCAGATCGGCGTTCGCGGCGCGCACCTGTTCGACGAGCGGGGTGTGTTCGGCGTCGGTGACGATCACCCGGGCGCCGGAATCCCGCAGCACGAATTCGAGGTCTGCGCGCTGGTAGGACGAATTGATCGGCACCGCGACGCCGCCGGCCGCGAGAATCGCGAGCCAGGCGACCGGCCACTGCACCACATTGGGCAGCATGATCGCGACCCGGTCGCCTTCCCGGACCCCGTCCTCGCAGACGAGTCGCTGCGCCAGGCGTGACGTCCAGTCGTCGATCTCGCCGAAGGTCCACGAACCTTCCGCGAACCGGAGGAACTCGCGGTCGGGATACCGGAGGGCCTGGATCGCCAGCAGGCCGACGAGGGTGTCGATCGGCGGGTCCACAGCCATGCGATCGAACGCGATCGCGCGTTCCTGGCGAACTGATCGGACTCCAGTCATGGTCATCCTCTATGTCGGGTGCAGTGCGGCGTTGATGCGGGTGCGGCTTGCGATCTCATGTCGTCACGGCGCATTCGCGGTGAACTCGTGGCTCGTGGCCCTCCGATCGCCGACGGCGCCGGACTGTGGGCCCGGTCATAGCCTAGAAGAACATAGTCATATGATCAAGGCAAATGATCGCGTAGCTGTAACCGCTGCAAGTCGCGAGCTTCCGATCTCGACGATGAGGCGGATCGCACGTTCGTCCGACTGGTAGCGTTTGCATTGACTTGATCAGTCGCTCGCATCTGATGGGACAGGAGAAACGCATGGCTCGCATTCCCGCCGCCGAACGTCGCGCCGAACTGGTGGCCGCGGCCGTGCGCATGATCGCCGCCCACGGGGTGGACGGCGCGACCACACGCCGCATCGCGCAGGATGCGAACGCTCCGCTGGCCACGTTGCACTACTGCTTCGCCACGAAAGAGGTGCTGTTCGCGGCGGTCTTCGAGCACGTCACCGCGCAGTATCGAGAGGTGTTGACACGCAACGACGTTGAGGCCGACGTCGAGACCACGGCGCGCACCCTGTTGCGCGGAGTGATGGAGTGGTACCTGGCGAATCCGGACTTCGGCGCGGCGATCGTCGAGCTGATCAGCTGGGCCCAGCGTCAGGAGGGCAAGCAGGCCGAGATGGTGTACAACGAGGCATTCGCATCCATGCGAGCGATCCTCGAGGCCGCCTCGACCGCTGCAGGCCAGTCCGTCGACCCGAAAACGATCGACGAACTGACCTACATCGTGTCCACGTTGTCCGACGGATTCGCGCTCAACTGGATGGTGTTCACCGACCGCACAACGGCCGAGTCGCAGATCGAGCTCGTCCTCGGCGTCCTCGACGCGTGGATGGCCGCCAACCTCGGCGATGTGTCCGGGCCGGTGACTCCGGCCGCGAAGGCGTCACCCGAGGACGCCCTGCGCTCGCTGGTGTCCTGGGTGAGCGTGGAGTGATAACGCACTGACCCGAAAGAACCGTCGGCCGCCACTTTCC
>NZ_JBHUSF010000148.1:0-20972 GCF_042673295.1 Rhodococcus sp. NPDC057014 | reverse complement strand
TGTTAACCGCGGGCGGTTAACAAGTACTCACGGGTGGGAACCGCACCCTGGGGGAGACAACCGACCGGATGTGTGGTTCACTATTGGAGGTCGTAAGTTTTGTGTTTGTGTTTCCCACGCTCGCAAATCGATGGTTGCGAGCGTTTGGACGTCCTCCACAGGAATTGTCGTAGACGGTCGTGTCAATGACCCTGGTAACCGAGCCGGTTGCCTGAAGAAGTTACTGTGTTAGAGGAGATTTACATGGCAGAGGGCATCGTGAAGTGGTTCAACTCCGAGAAGGGGTTCGGCTTCATCGCCCCCGAGGACGGCAGCGCTGACGTGTTCGTCCACTACTCGGAGATCCAGAGCGGCGGCTTCCGCACGCTCGAGGAGAATCAGCGTGTTTCGTTCGAGATCGGCCAGGGCAACAAGGGCCCGCAGGCCACCGGCGTCACCCTGATCTGAGAACGGCCATGACTTCCCGGTTCGCCGGGACATGACGTTCGAGCAAGGCCCCACTCGTCACGGAGTGGGGCCTTGTCTCGTCTTCACACGCTGTCGCTGCTAGGCCGATCTGAGGTGGGCGGCCTGGTACCCGAGATTCATGGCGCAGACCAGCCAGAGTTGCAGCGCCGAACTCTCCGACGGCCCGAACAGCCCGATCACCGCAGCGGCTCCGAGGGCGGCGGCGACGAAGAACGTGGCCGTTCCGAGTGCCCGCCGGGGCCTCGACGAGAAGACCACCGTTCCCGTCACGAAGAGCGCCCACAGTGTGGTGGCGACGATGGCGGCGGCGACGAACCAGGCCGCAGAATACCTGCCCGGCCACGTCCACGGCTGCGCTCCGTTGTCCAGTGTGCACACGAACGCCAACGAGAACGCCATGATCACCACGGTGGCGCCCCCGAGTGCCAGATGGCCCCCGACAAGCACCTTCCCGACTGTTCCCGCCCCCGCAGGCGCCCGCGCGCGCCCCTCCTCGACAATCGTGTGCTGCATCCCCGACTACCCCGACCTTTCGTTGTCGTCACCTGGTTGGACGCCGCGCAGGACCGTTCGGTTCCACGGGATTTTCGGTCCGCGGTGACGGCTGAACGGCGTCTCGGTCAGGCGTTACCGTAGCGGTCGGCGAAGAGGCGGTGACGCTCACCCACCCGTCGGCACTCTTCGCGCAGCTCAGGGGGGTCGAGGACGGTGAAGTCGACGCCGAATGCGCTGAGCCAGTTGGCTATCGACGGCACGGAGTCGCCGCCGAGCGCGACCGCGCATTGTCCGTCGGGCATTTCTTCGAGAGTTCCCCAGTCTTCGTGCACGAGGGCTGCCATCTCGTCGATCGACGCGTGCAGCAGCACTCGTGCGCGGATCCGGGTGACGGCCCGGTTGATTCCGCGTGCCACGAACTCGGCGGCGCCGCCGGGCGGCAGTTCGCGGGGCGTGAACCGTGGTCCCGTCGGGATCTTGGGTGTCAGGCGGTCCACCCGGAACGACCGCCAGTCGGCGCGGGCGAGGTCCCAGGCGACGAGGTACCAGCGCAGTCCGGACCGCACGAGCCGGTACGGCTCCACTTCGCGGCGGCTCTCGGTGCCGTCGTGGGTGCGGTAGTCGAAGCGGAGTCGTTCGTGGTTGTGGCACACCGACGCGACGGCCGACAGGACCTGCGCGTCGACGGCGCTCTTCGCGGGCTCGCGGTGGACGACGTCGACCTGCAGCGCCTCGAGGCGGTGCCGCAGGCGGGACGGCATCACCTGCCGGAGTTTGGTGAGTGCTCGCATCGACGCCTCGCCGATGCCGACCACGGAGCCGGTGGCGCCGGATTGGAGGCCGAGCGCGACGGCCAGTACCTCCTCGTCGTCGAGCAGCAGGGGCGGCATTTCCGCGCCGGCGCCGAGTTGGTACCCGCCGCCGACCCCGACCGTCGCGTCGACCGGGTAGCCGAGGTCGCGGAGTTTCTCCACGTCTCGCCGGACGGTGCGCGGAGTGATGCCGAGCCGGTCGGCGAGTTCTGCCCCGGACCAGTCCTTTCGGGTCTGGAGCAGGGAGAGCAGCCGGAGGAGTCGTGCCGAGGTTTCCCGCATGCACCTCAGGATGCCATCGATAGAGGACATCTTCTGTCCTCTATCGGCGGGAGATAACGGTAAGTAACGATTTTCCCACCAGCCCCACGAGTGTCACTACACTGGCGCCGACGCTCCACGGACCATCGCATCAGTACTTCGTGAAAATCCGACGGAAAGGTCTCAGCGTGACGCACTTCCGTGCTCGACCCATCACTTCGGCGGTCAAGGCGCTGCTCGCCGCAGTCATGACCACCGCCTTCTGCCTGGCACTGGCGGTCTCGACCACCGCCACGGCGTCCGCCTCGGCGGCCGACCTCTTCAACAGCGCACAGGGCAGATTCGCCGCGGGGGACACCCGCGGTGCCCTCGCGGACATCGGCGGCGCCGTCGCCGGAGAGCCCGGCGACACGAACGCGCTGGCGTTGCAGGCCATCTACGCCGACGCCGCGGGCGATCTGATCACCCGTGAGGCCGCGCTCGCCCGGCTGGGCGCGGCGGACGGCGGTATGCGCGCAGGCGTCGACGGGATGCTGAACGCGATCAGGATCGCGTCGTTCACGCCACCCAATCCGCTACCGGCCATCCAGGGGCCGTCCACCGCGATCATCGTCCTCGGGTTCGGTCTGCTCCCCGACGGCACGATGCGGCCGGAATTGGTCAACCGCCTGCAGGCCGCGATGGTCCAGTCGTGGGTCTCGCCGATGTCGCCGATCATCGTCACCGGCGGCAACCCGCAGAACGGCGTCACGGAGGCGGCCGCGATGCAGGGATGGTTGCAGGCGCACGGTGTGCCTGCGCAGCGCATCCACCCCGAGCATCGTGCCGGATCGACGGTGGGCAACGCCCTCAACTCGGTTCCGCTCGCCCGTTCACTCGGCGCGGGCGGCGCGATCCTCGTGACGTCGGCCAACCACATCCGCAGGGCAACGGTCGATTTCAACGTCGCCGGACTGCCGGTGGTCGGGGCGATGAGCGCGATCACCAGCGCCGGTCAGCTGATCGCCGAGTTCATGCCGCTGACGAAGGACCAGCAACTCGGCATGTACCGCGACGCGATCAGGGTCTTCGGCATCCCCGCCAGCTATTGACGTGACGACGCGTCGGCGTCGGGCGGCGGGGGGAACGGTCATGGGGAGACGTTAGGGCGGCGCTGTGACGGGTTCGTGTCACGCGTGTTTCCGGGGTGAGAACGGCGGGGTGAGGACGGCGGCCGCTGCGGGCGTGGGCGGTGGCGGGGTGTAGTTCGTGGCAGTATTGCGACGCACCGACCGCAGGAGGACACATGCGCTTGTCGCCCCACGAGCAGGAGCGTCTGCTCCTGAGCTACGCCGCGGAACTCGCGCGGAGGCGCCGGCAACGCGGACTCGTGCTGAACCACCCGGAGGCCGTGGCTCTCATCACGGATCACATCCTCGAGGGGGCCCGCGACGGCCGGTCGGTGGCGGAATTGATGGGCTCCGGCCGGGAGGTGCTCACCCGCGCCGACGTGATGGAGGGTGTCCCGGAGATGCTGCACGACGTGCAGGTGGAGGCCACGTTCCCGGACGGCACGAAACTCGTCACCGTCCACGATCCGATCGTGTAGGGGTGACCGTGATTCCAGGTGAAGTCTTCTGCGCCGAGGGTGTGATCGAGCTCAACGAGGGTTCTCCCCGCACGGAACTCGAGGTGGTCAACACCGGTGACCGGCCGGTGCAGGTCGGGAGCCACGTCCATTTTCCGCAGGCCAACCGTGCCCTGCAGTTCGACCGTTCCGCCGCCCACGGCCTGCGGCTGGACATTCCGGCGGGCACCGCGGTGCGTTTCGAACCTGGTATCGCGCAGACGGTTTCACTCGTGCCGCTGCGCGGAACCCGGGAAGTGCACGGGTTGAGCCTCACTCCTCCCGGAAGGCTGGACGCGTCGTGACCGATCTCAGCCGCGCACGGTACGCCGAGTTGTTCGGTCCCACGACCGGCGACCGCATCCGGCTCGCCGACACCGACCTTCTGATCGAGATCACCGAGGACCGCAGTGGCGGACCGGGACTGGCCGGCGACGAAGCGGTGTTCGGTGGCGGAAAAGTGTTGCGCGAGTCCATGGGCCAGGGCCGCGCCACCCGCGCCGAGGGCGCGCCCGACACGGTGATCACCGGCGTGGTGGTCGTCGACCACTGGGGGATCATCAAGGCGGACGTCGGTATTCGGGGCGGGCGCATCGTGGCGCTCGGCAAGGCGGGCAACCCCGACACGATGTCGGGGGTGCATCCCGATCTGGTGGTGGGTCCGTCGACCGAGATCATCGCCGGGAACGGCAAGATCCTCACCGCAGGCGGTATCGACTGCCACGTGCACTTCATCTGCCCGCAGATCATGGACGAGGCGCTGGGCGGCGGCATCACGACGATGATCGGCGGCGGTACCGGCCCCGCCGAGGGCAGCAAGGCCACCACCGTCACCCCCGGTTCGTGGCACACCGCCCGGATGCTCGAGGCGCTCGACGGCTGGCCGATGAACATCGCCCTGCTCGGCAAGGGCAACACGGTCAACTCCGAGTCGATGTGGGAGCAGTTGCGCGGCGGGGTCTCCGGGTTCAAGCTGCACGAGGACTGGGGTTCGACACCGGCGGCCATCGACGCGTGCCTCACCGTGGCAGACGCCGCGGGGGTGCAGGTGGCGCTCCACTCGGACACGTTGAACGAGGCCGGTTTCGTCGAGGACACGATCGCGGCGATCGCCGGACGTGCGATCCACGCCTATCACACGGAGGGCGCGGGCGGCGGCCACGCACCGGACATCATCACGGTGGCCGCGCACCCGAACGTGCTGCCGAGTTCGACCAATCCGACTCGGCCGCACACGGTGAACACCCTCGACGAGCATCTCGACATGCTCATGGTGTGCCACCATCTGAGCCCGAAGATCCCGGAGGATCTGGCGTTCGCGGAGAGCCGGATCCGGCCGTCCACGATCGCCGCGGAGGATCTGCTGCACGACCTCGGCGCCATCTCCATGATCGGCAGTGACTCGCAGGCCATGGGACGGATCGGCGAGGTGGTGCTGCGCACCTGGCAGACGGCGCACGTGATGAAACGCCGGCGGGGTTTCCTGCCCGGCGACGCAGGCGCCGACAACCAGCGCGTCCAGCGCTACGTGGCGAAATACACGATCTGCCCGGCCGTCGCGCACGGACTCGAGGCCGAGATCGGGTCGGTCGAGGTCGGCAAACTCGCCGACCTGGTGCTGTGGGATCCGGCGTTCTTCGGTGTGCGGCCGCACGCGGTGATCAAGGGCGGCATGATCGCGTGGGCCGCGATGGGCGATGCCAACGCGTCCATACCGACTCCGCAACCGGTGCTGCCGCGTCCGATGTTCGGGGCGGCCCCCAAAGCCGCGGCCGCCACGTCCGTGCACTTCGTCGCGCCGCACGCCCTCGAGGACGGACTGGCCGATCGGCTGGACCTCGACCGGCGACTGGTGCCGGTCGCGAACGTGCGGTCGCGGGGCAAGGCCGACATGCCGCGCAACGACGCGCAGCCGCGGATCGAGGTGGACCCCGACACGTTCACGGTCCGCATCGACGGCGAGGTGTGGGAAGAGCAGCCGGCGGCGGAACTGCCGATGGCCCAGCGATACTTCCTGTTCTGATGCGCCTCGCTCACCTGATGTCCCTCGCCGATTCGCGGCTGCCCACGGGCGGTCACGTGCATTCGGGCGGCATCGAGGAGGCCGTCGCCGGCGGTGTGGTCCGCGACGTCGCCACGACGGAAGCGTTCCTGCGGCGACGGATCCGGACCGCCGGGCTCGTCGGGGGATCGGTCACCGCGGCGGTGTGCGCGGGCGGGCTCACCGCCGAACGCGCCGACGCCGAGATGGACGCGCGCACCCCGTCCCCGGCGGCGCGTTCGTCCTCGCGGGCGCAGGGGCGAGGCCTGCTGCGGCTGGCTCGCACCACGTGGCCCGAAAACGACTGGTCGCCACTCGGACCGCGCCCGCACCTGCCGGTGGTGTCGGGGGTGGTCGGAGCCGTCACCGGGATCGGACCGCGGGAGGCGGCGCTGGTCTTCGTGTACACCACCATGACCGGGTCCGCGATCGCCGCGCAGCGTCTGCTCGCGCTCGATCCCGCGCAGGTCGCCGCGTGCACGTTCGCGCTGGCCGACCTGTGCGACGACGTCGCCGACCAATGCGTGACCGGACTGTCGAGCGTGTCCGACCCGTTCCTGGACGTCGTCGCCGAGCGGCACGTTCTGCGGGACCGCCCCCTGTTCGTGTCGTGACACCGCTGTACCCAGTAAGGAGAAATCAACCATGCCACCACATTTCATCGACGGTGAACCGCACGACCACCACCACGACCGTCCCCGGCGGGTCCGGGTGGCGGGGGAGCCGGTCCGCATCGGGATCGGCGGTCCGGTCGGGTCGGGCAAGACCGCGCTCGTCGCCGCGCTCTGCAGGCAACTGCGCGAGGAGTTGTCGCTGGCCGTGCTGACCAACGACATCTACACCACCGAGGACGCGGACTTCCTGCGCCGCAATGCCGTGCTGCCGGACGAACGCATCGCCGCCGTACAGACCGGTGGCTGCCCCCACACGGCGATCCGCGACGACATCACCGCCAACCTCGACGCCATCGACGACCTGATCGCGGCCAACCCGCCGCTCGATCTGATCCTGGTGGAGTCGGGCGGCGACAATCTCACCGCGACGTTCTCCTCGGGCCTGATCGACGTGCAGATCTTCGTCGTCGACGTCGCCGGCGGTGACAAGGTGCCCCGCAAGGGCGGTCCCGGTGTGACGTTCTCCGATCTGCTCGTGATCAACAAGACCGACCTCGCTCCGATGGTCGGAGCCGATCTCGGGGTGATGCGCCGCGACGCCGAGCGGGTGCGCGAGGGCAGGCCCACGGCGCTGATCTCGCTGACGGAGGACCCGTCGTCCGGACCGGCGCTGGCATGGGTGCGGGAGCAGGTGCGCACGCTCGCCGCCGTGCACCCGTAGTGCGCACCGAACTGACGATCCTCGCGTCCCCTGATCGCAGTCCGCGGATCTCCGCGGCCGGGGGACTGGCGGCCCGGATCACCGGCCGCGACACGGTCCACGTGATCGGCACCGCCGCGACCCCGCTCGGCGGCGACCACTGGGACATCGCCGTCCGGGTGCTGCCGGGTGCCCGGCTGACGCTGCGCAGCGTCGCGGCGTCCCTGGCGCTGCCCGGCCGCGGTCGGGTGCTGTCCACGGCGCGGTGGTCGGTGGAGGTCGGGGACGACGCGGTGCTCGACTGCGCGCTGGAACCCACGGTGATCGCGGGCGGCGCGGAGCATCGCGTCGAGACGACGGTGACCCTCGCCGAGTCGGCAACGGTGCTGCTGCGTGAACGGGTGCAGATCGGGCGGGCGGGGGAGAGGGCGGGACGCTGGGTCGGCGTCACCAACGCCGATCTCGGCGACCTGCCGCTGCTCCGGCACCAACTGGAAATCGGCGTCGGCACCGTCTCGCACGACGTGCTGGACGGTCCGGCGGCCGTGACCAGTGAACTGCGGTACCCGGACGACCGGCCCGCCGAAGTGACGGGTGACATCCGGTCGGCGCGGACGCGTCTGCCGCTGGCCCGCGGCGGCAGCCTCACCACCCGGCTCGGCCCGCACCTGTGACGCAGGTGAGCGGCAAAGTGCGTGATGGTGCGCATTTCCGCACCCGTACCGGGAGCGCCTAAGCTCTACCCTTGTGCTTTCCGTCGTTCCTCGCCCCGTCGTCGTCCGGGCCCCGTCCAAGGTCAATCTGCATCTGGCCGTCGGGGACCTGCGCGACGACGGCTATCACGAGCTGAAGACGGTGTTCCAGGCTCTCTCGCTCGGCGACACGGTGTCCGTGGTCCCGGCGGAGACGCTGTCGGTGACGGTCCGCGGTGAGGACGCCCGCGTCGTGCCCACCGACAGCGGCAACCTCGTGTGGCAGGCCGCCGAGATGCTCGCCGCCGAGTCGGGGCGGCGTCCGGACGTCGAGATCGCCATCGACAAGGGCATCCCGGTGGCGGGCGGGATGGCCGGCGGCAGCGCCGACGCCGCGGCGACGCTGGTCGGTCTGAACGCGCTGTGGCAGCTCGACCTGTCGCGGGAGGAACTCGACGGGTTCGCCGCGAAACTCGGCAGCGACGTGCCGTTCTCCCTTCACGGCGGCACGGCGGTCGGGACGGGACGCGGCGAGCGGCTGCTACCGGTGCTCTCCCGCAGCTCGTTCCACTGGGTGCTCGCGCTCGCGAAGGGCGGCTTGAGCACCCCGACCGTGTTCCGGGAACTGGACCGGCTGCGTGCCGACGGGAATCCGCCGCGACTCGGCGGACCCGAAGAGCTGATGCACGCTCTCACGACGGGTGACGCGGCGACGCTGGCCCCGTTGCTGGGCAACGACCTGCAGGCTGCCGCGCTGTCGCTGAATCCGGGACTGCGGCGGACGCTGCGTGCCGGGGTCGCGGCGGGCGCCCTGGCCGGCATCGTCTCCGGGTCCGGCCCGACCTGTGCCTTTCTATGTGCTGACGCGGATGCCGCGGTCCGGGTCAGCGCAGAACTCGCAGGTGCGGGGGTGTGTCGCACGGTGCGAGTCGCCAGCGGACCCGTACCGGGCGCCCGAATAATCAACGACGCGGCGGAGGGATCGCACTGATGGCGAATCTGATCAATCTCGAGCAGGTATCGAAGTCCTTCGGCATCAAGCCGCTGCTCGATTCGGTATCCCTCGGAGTGCAGGAAGGCGAGCGCATCGGCGTCGTCGGCCTCAACGGCGGTGGCAAGACCACCATGCTCGAGGTGCTCGCCGGTGTGGAGTCGCCCGATTCGGGACGTGTCAGCCGGGTCGGCGGCCTGCGCATGGCGGTCGTGACCCAGCGCGGCGTCCTGCCGCCCGGCTCGAGCGTCGGCGACGTGGTGCTCGGACCTCTCGGGGTTGCCGACCACGAGTGGGCGGGCGACGCCCGCATCCGGTCGATCCTGGCCGGCATCGGCATCGACAACCTCGGGCTCGAGGTGTCGGTCGACGGACTGTCGGGTGGCGAGCGGCGACGCGTCGCGCTGGCGGCCGCGCTCGTCCAGGACCTCGATCTGCTGGTGCTCGACGAGCCGACCAACCACCTCGACGTCGAGGGTGTGCAGTGGCTGGCGGAACATCTCGTCGGCCGTCGCAGTGCGCTGGTGGTCGTGACCCACGACCGGTGGTTCCTCGACACGGTGGCCAACCGCACGTGGGAAGTGGTGGGCGGCAGGGTCGAAAGCTACGAGGGTGGCTACAACGACTGGATCTTCGCCCGGGCGGAGCGCTCCCGGCAGGCCGACGCGTCCGAGGAACGCCGCCGCAACCTCGCCCGCAAGGAACTGGCCTGGCTGCGGCGCGGCGCGCCCGCCCGCACGTCCAAGCCCAAGTACCGGATCGAGGCCGCCGAGGCGTTGATCGCGGATGTCCCGCCGCCCCGCGACAACGTGGCGCTGGCGTCGTTCGCGCAGCGCAGGCTCGGCAGGGTCGTCATCGAACTCGAGGACGCGCGCCTGGAGACGCCGGACGGCCGGGTACTCGTCGACGACCTCACGTGGCGGTTGGCTCCGGGTGAGCGTGTCGGTCTGGTCGGCGTCAACGGCTCCGGCAAGACGACGCTCCTGCGCACGCTCGCCGGGGAGATCGCGCCTGCGTCGGGCAAACGCATCCAGGGGCAGACGGTGCACATCGGCTGGCTCCGTCAGGAACTCGACGACCTGCCGACGAACATGCGGGTGCTCGAGGCCGTCAAGGACGTCGCCGAGCGGATCACGTTGGGCGACAAGGAGGTGTCGGCCGGGCAGCTCGCCGAACGGCTGGGTTTCACCCCCGCCCGGCAACGCACACCGGTCGGCGACCTGTCCGGTGGCGAACGTCGCCGGCTGCAGCTGACGCGGGTGCTGATGTCGGAGCCCAACGTCCTGCTGCTCGACGAGCCGACCAACGACCTCGACATCGACACCCTGCAGCAACTCGAGGACATCCTCGACGGCTGGGCGGGCACGATGGTCGTCATCAGTCACGACCGGTACCTGATCGAACGCATCTGCGACTCCACCTGGGCGTTGTTCGGCGACGGCAAGCTGACCAACCTGCCCGGCGGAATCGAGGACTACCTGCGCCGGCGGGCGAAGATGGTCGACACGGGCGCACCGTCGGTGGCGTCGACGGCGACCGGTGCGTCCGCGCCGAAGCAGGTGCGGGACGGGGCGGCCGAGCGCGCCGCGCGCAAGGAACTGTCGCGTCTCGAGCGCGCCGTCGCGAAGTTGGACGACCGGGAACGGACGCTGCACGAGAAGCTGGCGGAGGCCGCCACCGATCCGGACAGGCTGCAGAAGCTCGACGCCGAGCTCAAGCAGGTCGTCGCGGAGAAGGAAGCCACCGAGGAACAGTGGATGGAGCTGGCCGCCGAGCTGGACTAGCTCCGTCGGAGCCGCAGCGGCAGCACCCGCTGCCGGCGGCTCGTCCCCTGCGCGCTGCGCCGGCACTGGTCTGTGAAATTACTGTGCGGCAAAGGGATTCGAGAATCGCGGCTCGGCTTGCACCCGCAGGGGCGCGCGTCTGCCAGGTGAGGCTTGCCTAAGGTAGTGTGGGGTGTGTGCTGAAGCGCAGGCCATGCAGTCATTTCGTAACCTTTTCGTGTCCCGGATCACGGCCTGAATATGCATGATCCGGGCAAAACGGGGGAATCCAACGCGAACCTGCAGATTCTCGGACTAATCTGCAGTCCAGGGTTTGCATGTCGCTGCACAGGAGGCGGGGGTCATGGATCTCGAAGCGATCAAACAGATCGAGCAGCTCAAGCACCGTTACTCACGTGCACTCGACACGAAGTCGTGGGTGGAGTTCGCCGACACGATGGTCCCGGACGTCACCGCGACGTACAGCGAATACCTCACGTTCGACTCCCGTGACTCGTTCGTGTCCTTCCTCGAGAACACCCTCGGGACCCACGTCATCACCGAGCACCAGTGCGGCCAACCCGAAATCACCGTCACCGGTGACACCGCCGTCGGCGTGTGGTTTCTCGCGGACACCACGCTGATTCCCGAGGACGGCATGCTGCTGCGCGGGTCCGCCTATTACCACGATCGTTACCTTCGGTGCGCCGACGGCAACTGGCGGATCACGCACACCGGGTACGAACGCACGTGGGAATCGGTTGCGGCGCTGTCCGATTTCCCGAGTTTCCGGCTCACGTCCAACAAGTGGGCGATGTTGCAACCTCCGGCGTCCGCCTGAGGGGCACACTGGGACGCGGGTGCATCACGGACACTGGGAGGTGACGACGTTGCCGGAAGTCCCCGTTCCCGGCGCGCTGCCGTACCTGACGGTGCGGCACGGAGTCGAGGCGATCGAGTGGTATTCCAAGGTGTTCGGCGCCCGCGTCGTGGGTGAGCCGATCGTCATGGACGACGGCCGGGTCGGTCATGCGGAACTGCGGTTGCCGACCGGCATGATCTATCTCGCCGAGGAATTCCCCGAGATGGGTCTGACCGCGCCGGAGTCCGGTTCGACGTCCGTGAGCCTGATGTTGTCCGTCGACGACCCCGACGCCGTCCTGGTGGGTGCCCGCGACGCCGGCGGCACCGTGGAACGCTGGATCTCGGAGGGGCACGGACACCGCAACGCCACCCTCATCGACCCGTTCGGGCATCGCTGGATGCTGGTGGGGCCTGCCGATCCGGCCGTGTCCGACTGAACGATCCGGGCCCGCGGCTAGTGTCGGCACATGCCGAACATGCCGACTGCACCCGACCGCTCGTCGTTTCCGGACACCCGCGCATGGATCCGCGCGCTGCCCGCACTCGGCGGTGCGACGCCTGCGCCCGTCGACACGCTGCCGGATTCACCGACGGCGCTGTTCCTCGACTGGATCGCGCAGGCCGCGGAAGCCGGTGTTCCGGAACCGCACGCCGCTGCGCTGTCCACGGTCGACGCCGAGGGCAATCCGGACGCGCGTTTCCTGCTCCTCAAGGACGTCACGGAGCAGGGCTTCTGGTTCTCGGGTGACACCCGCTCGCCGAAGGGACGCGACCTTGCTGCGAATCCCGCTGCGGCACTGTCATTCTACTGGCGCGAGCAGGGCAGGCAGGTGCGGGTGCGCGGCACCGTGATCGAGGGAGAGCCGGCACTGTCGGCACGCGACTTCCGCGAACGGTCGGTCACCGCCCGCGCCGTGGCGGCCGCCAGCAGGCAGAGCGAGGTGCTCGACGATCCCGCCGAATACGAACGCGCGGTCGCGTCGGCGGTGGCCCGCATCGAGGCCGACCCCGACTTCGTGTCGGAGACCTGGCGGGCATGGTGCATCGTCCCGGACAGTGTCGAGTTCTGGCAGGCGGACGCCGGACGCAGGCACGTGCGCCGGCTCTACCGCCGCGAACCGGATCGGTGGATCCGTGAGGTGCTGTGGCCGTGACCGGGCCCGGCGGCAGGAGTCAGCGCGCAGTCGAGGGCGAGCGCAGGTCGACGACGATCGACTGGCCGTTCAGCTTCGCGTGGATCTCGGGGCGTTCGAACCCGGCTGCGACGAGGTACTCGCCGAGCAGCGCCAGCAGTTCGTCGGCGTCCACGGTCGGGTCGGCGGAGTGGCTGCTCGCCGACGCGAGGTGATCCTCGAGCAGCTCGGTGTGTGCAAGACGGCCCGCGACTCGCACGGCTGCCACTCCCATCGCGTTGCGTCGCATGACGGTGCGTCCACGAGATTCGGGCGGCGCCGTCGTGTCGGGGGCCGCGGCCGGCTCCTCGGTGCTGTGCGAACCCGAGCTGCGCGTCGGCAGCGGGAAGGTGAACGTCTCGGCGGAGCTGGTGGCGGACTTGCCGTTGCCGTTGCTGCTGCCGGTCAGTCCGCCCGTGCCCGGTTCGGCGAACGGGGACCCCGTCGCCGGGCTCGTGCCCGCGGACCCGTTGCCGCCCGATCCGTTCGTGGAAATGCCGTTCTCCATCGTTTCGCTTCCTGCTCGTGGCCAAACGGGTACCGCGCAAAGCCCGTCAGTGTGCTCGATTCGATCTGAAAGCTACCAGCAGCGTCCGGCGGGCCGCACACCTCGACGCCTCACGACGCGGCCCTGCCGCCGCCCGGACTCTCACCGCTCTGTCAGCGGACCCCCTCTGCCCGCAACTCCCGGGCCCATGCGGACGCGTGCCGCGTCAGCACGCCGGCGATCCGCTCCAGCTCACCCGGGTACGACGCGACCTCGGCGGGCATGGACACACTGAGGGCGTCGGTGGCGGGGATCCGGTAGGGCACCACGGTGGCGATGCACACCACGCCGACCGTGCCCTGTTCCCGTTCGAGGGCCCACCCTCGGTTGCGGACCTCGCCGAGTTCGGTGACGAGGTCGTCGAGGTCGACGATGGTGTTGTCGGTGTACCGCTCGAGTGTCGCGGGAAGCAACTCCCGTACCTCACCGGTGGTGAGTTCGGCGAGAAGGGCCTGCCCGAGCGCGGTGACGTGGCACGGCAGTTTGCGGCCGACGCGGTGCATCCGCCGAACCTCGACCTTCGACCCGCGGCTGGCGAGGTAGATGACGCTTTCCTCGTCGCGCCGCGCGAAGTGCACGGTGTGGCTGACCTCCGACCGGAGCGCCTCGAGTACCGCCGCCGCCCTCGATACGACCGAATCCTTGTCGAGATACGACGTGCCGGTGAGCAGCGCGTGGGTGCCGATGCCGTAGCGGGAACCGGACTCGTCCGCCTCGATCCACCGCAGATCCTTGAGCGTGCGCAGGAGGGCGTGCAGACTCGACCGCGGATATTTGCACGCTTCCTGCAGCTCGCCGAGGCTCATGCGGGTCGGCGACGCGGCGAGCGTCTCGAGGATGTGGATGGTGCGTTCGGCGGATTTGACCGGTTGGGATTCCGGGGCCGCCCCACGCGTGTCTTCTGTCACCATGAAGACACTATCTCTCATTCTGAACCCGATATCACCTACTGACCCGTGCCCGGTGCCGGCGAGGGGTCGCACTCAGTACTCCGCGACGAGGTTGGCCGCGATGTACTCGAGATCGATGTCCTCGCCGAGACCCGGCCGCTGTGGCATCGCCACCATGCCGTTCTCGTCGACGGGGTCGACGATGGACTTCAGATGCGGCGGCACCCAGTCGTAGTCGACGTGCGGGTGCAGAAGACCGCGCTCGTACCACTGGACGTTGTTGGCGGCGCCGACGAGTGCCAGGTTGGGGGCGCCGTTGCCGTGGACCTCGCAGTCGAGGCCGAAACCCTCGGCCATGTGCATCGTCTTCAGGGCCGGGGTGATGCCGCCGCCGTTCATGGCCCCGACGCGCAGGATGTCGCACGCGTCGTTCGCGATCCAGTCGGCACGGGACCGGTGCCTGCCCGGAGTCGTCTCGGGTCCGATCACCGGTGTGTCGATCTGGTCGGCGAGCCACTTGTACGAGCGCAGCGAGAACTCGTCCATCGGCTCCTCGAACCAATCGAACTTCAGCCGGTCCAGTTCGCGCCCGAGTCTCAGGGCGTCGGTGCGTGAGTACCAGTGGTACCCGTCGAGCATCAGCGAGAAGTCCTCGCCGACGGCGTCGCGGACCGCGGCGCACGCGTCGATGTCCCGGCTGAGGCTGGGGGCGCCCGGCAGCGGCGGCATCCAGGTGTGCAGTTTGATGCCCTGGTAGCCACGCCTTTTCAGGTCGACGGCGAAGTTCGCGTAGTCCTCCGGGGTGGCGAGGCCGCCGTCGATGTCGTCACCGCACATGGTGCTCGCATACGCCTTGACCTCGGTGCGCGCGCCGCCGAGCAATTTCCACACGGGTGTGTCGAACTTGTTGCCCGCGAGATCCCACAGCGCCTGATCCAGGTAGCTGCAGGTGTGTTCGGGAAGCTCGACCGCCCGCGTGCGCTGCCGGATCGCCCACTTCTTGTCCGCGGCCTCCCGCGCCAGCGGGTCGGAGCCGATGAGGACGGGCCGGAAATGCTGCTCCACCTGGTCCTGCCGCAGGTAGTTCGGCTTGCCCAGGACGTACCCGCTGACGCCGTCGGAGTCGGTGATCCGCAGCAGCGCCCCGGTCGTCGGCACGGACGGGCCGGGATGGCGATGACCGTACGAGTCGACCGAGGTGCGTGCCTCCGTCTTGAAAACCTGCACGGCGACTTCTGTGATCACGCTGGACATGATGATTCGCTTTCTCTTCGAAAAGTCTTATTTGCCCTGGCGGGCGACGTACTTGGCCATGGAGCGGTCGAGTTTCTCGGCGAAGTCGTCGGCGAAGTCCTGCGCGCTGAGCTGCCCGATGAGCACCTTCTGCCACTGGCCGAGCATCTGCACCTGAACGATCTTGCCGAAGTCCGGCAGGTAGTCCGGCGGCGTCACCAGCACGGTTTTCGGGTCGTCGAGTGCCGCGAGCGCGGCCTGCACGGACGGCATGCTCGCGAATTCCGGCGCGGAGCGGGCGGCCTTGTTGACCGGGATCTGCCCGACTCTCTCGTTCCAGTACGCCTGTGATTCCTGGGACGTCATGAACTCGAGGAACTTCCACGCCGCGGCCTGGTGCTTGCTGCTCTTGAACACGGTGTACGACGGGAACGGGTCGGTCATGACGGTGCGCTTTCCGTCCTCGTTACGCGGCAGGGCCACGGCGCCGGCCTTGTCGCCGAGCGCCTTCTCGTGGTTGCTCAGCGAGCCGAGGTTGTGCTGCATCATCGCCACGGATCCGCCGCCGAAGCTCGCGACCATCTGCGGGAAGCCGTTGTTGACGTCTGCGGTCGGGGTGGCGACATCGTAGAGCGCGGCGAAGCGTTCGATGGCGTCGACCATCTCGGGACGGTTCAGCGTCGACGTGCCTTCCTCGAAGAAGCTCTCGATCCCGGTGCTGGCGAACATGTACTGCAGCAGCGGGTAGATGGATCCGGCGCCGCCGCGAATGGTGAATCCGTAACGGCCGTTGTCCTTGTCGGTCAGATCCTTCGCGGCGTCGAAGAACTCGTCGTAGGTGTCCGGCGGTTCGATCCCGGCCTCGGCGAACCAGTCGGCGCGATACCAGAGGGTGGCGTTGTTGCTGGTGTACGGGAGACCGAACAAATGCTCGCCACCACCGGATTCGCGTGCCGACTCGAGAATTCCGGCGTCGTACTCGTCGCGCTGGGGTGACGCCGCCATGAAGTCGTCGAGTGAGATGACCGCGTCCTGGGCGACGAGCGGGGCGAGGTAGGCGGTGGAGACGATTCCGAGATCCGGTGCCGAGCCGCCGGCGAGCGCGGTCTGGTACTTCTGCTGGGCGCTGTCCGACGGAAGGCCCACGTATTGGATGTCGATGCCGGGATTCGCGGCCTCGAACCGGCGGATCAGCTCCTCGTACAGCGGAGTGCGGTCCGGTCCGGCGTTGTTGTCCCAGAACGTGAGCTGGGCGTTGTTCGGATCGCCGAGGGCGCCGTCGGGCAGCGAGGTCTCGGAACTGCAGGAGGCGAGCACGAGCGTGGCCGCCGCCCCGACCAGGGTGGAGCGCAGGAGCGTTCGCCGGTTCATGTGGATCCTCTTTTCGAAAGTCATGATCAGCCCTTGACGGCGCCGGCGCTCAGGCCCTGGACGAGGTACTTCTGGATGACGGCGAAGACGGCGACCACCGGTACCGCGGCGATGAGACCGCCCGCGGCGAGAACTCCGAAGTCGACGTTGTAGGAGCCGATGGTGTAGCTGAGGCCGACCGGCAGCGTGAACTTCTCCTGGCTGCTGATGAACATCAGGCCGAACAGGAAGTTGTTCCAGCTGCCGATGAACGCGAACGATCCGACGGCGATCAGGCCGGGCCGCAGCAGCGGCAGCATGATGATGCGGAATGCGCGCAGGCGTGAGCAGCCGTCGACCATCGCGGCTTCTTCGAGTTCGACCGGGATCTGCGCGATGAAACCTGCCATGAGCATGGCGGCCAGCGGAAGCTGGAACACGGTGTCGGCGACGATGAGTCCCGTCAGGTTGTTGACGAGGTTCATCTCGCGGAACACCTGGAACAGCGGGATGAGCAGCATGGCTCCGGGCACGAACTGGCTGCAGAGCAGTGCCATCACCAACGGGATCTTGGCGCGGAACTTGAAGCGGGCCAACGCGTATCCGGTGGCGAGCGCGACGAAGGTGGTCAGGACGAGCGACAACGCGGCGACGATGAGGCTGTTCTTGAAGAAGAAGCTGAAGCCGAGGGTGTTCCACACGGTGTCGAAGTGCTCGAACGTGATGGGCCAGGGGAGCATCGAGTTCGATCCGGCGGGCCGGAACGCGAACACGATCATCCAGTAGAACGGCACGAGCGTGAACAGCAGGTACAGGGCGAGCGGGAGTCCGACGCTGAACAGGCGCGGCTTCTTCGTGCGCGCCCGCAGCTTCCCTGTGGTGTCCGGCTCGGGCAGCGCAACGGTGGGGCGATCGGTGGTGGTGGTCACGGCGGTCAGACCTTCTCACTGTTGAACTTGCTCAGGCGCAAGTAGAGGATCGAGCAGAACAGCAGGATCACGAATGCGACCGTGGTGAGTGCCGAGCCGTATCCGAAGTCCTGGGCGGTGGTCGCGAGCTGTGAGACGTACAGCGGGAGCGTCGTGGTGACGTCGGCGGGGCCGCCCGCCGTGAGGGTGTAGAGCAGGTCGACGTTGTTGAACTCCCACACACCGCGCAGCAGCGTCGACAAGATGATGACGGCCTTCAGGTGTGGGAGGGTGACGAAGCGGAACCGCTGCCAGCGGTTGGCGCCGTCCACGTTGGCCGCCTCGTACAGGTCCTTGGGGGCGCTCTGCAGCTCGGCCAGGATGAGAATGGCGAAGAACGGAACACCGCGCCACAGTTCCGCGACGCCCGTCGCCCAGAACGCGGTGTCCGGATCGGCGATGGGAGCGGCGGTGCCGTCTCCGATGCCCATGTTTCCGAGAAGTTTGAACAGGCCCGTGGACGGGTTGTAGATCAGCAGCCAGATGCCGGTGGTGAGGACGCCGGAGACCGCCCAGGGGGAGAACACCAGGGCGCGGGCCAGGCCCCGGCCCCGGAACACCTCGTTGACCAGCAGGGCCAGCCCGAGGCCGAGGATCAGCTGGAACACGACCTGAAATCCCACCCATTTCGCGGTGGTGACCAGGCTGGTCCAGAAGAGGGAGTCGGCGAACATCAGCCGGAAGTTGTCGAGGCCGGCGAAACCGTTGTCCCACGGCGTCGTCGGATTGTAGTACTGCAGGCTGTAGTAGAAGACGCTGCCGACCGGGTAGAAGATGAAGACCGCCAGCAGGAGGACCACCGGCGCGATCAGGATGTAGGGGGCGGCGGTTCTGCGCCAGGCCGGTCTGCGGCGAATGCGACCGGGAGAGGCCGGCGCCGCCGCCGCGGTCCGCCCTCCTGGCCTGGGGGAGGTGGTGGTGACCATGGTGCACGCTCCGAGGTTCGGTGCCGGTCGCGCCGGCGGGTCAGGGGATTGTGGCTACTGCTGCTGACGCGAGATCACCGAGGGTGGCGCGTCAGCGGGGAAGGAGATGGGGAAACGACTGCGGCCTCCGGCCGTCCCGGTGAGCCCGGTGTGTGCGGGGCTTCGGTGGCGGTGCATCCGTATCGTTCATGTATGTGAACTCACGTTCTCTATGTGAATTGTCGAACTCACTATGACGGCAGTCACAAGGTCCTGTCAAGCGTGATCGGCTAGACGTTGCGCCGGATCCAGTCGGCGGCCCCGGCCTGCATGTCGGCCGAAAACCGGTGCCCGCCCGCGAACCACTGCGTGGTCAGCCCATCGGACCCGCCGTACGCGCGCCGGAGCAGGCCCTCGGAGTCCCGCATCCCCTGCGGGCCGAAGTGCGCATCGTCCCGCGCGTACTGAACCAGCAGCGGCCGCGGCGCAGCGCATGCGGCGACCTCCGGCCAGTCGCAGACCGCAGGCAGGCCCGGGGTGATCATCAGCCACGTCGTGTCGTCTGCCCTGCCGTCCGCGACGTCGGCAAAAGTGCTCATCATCGCGGTGATCACCCCTGCTCGCAGGCGCGTCGAACACGCCAGCAGGTGTGCGACGCGGGCCCCGCCGCCCGAGAATCCCGCCGCGGCCACCCTGTTCGGATCCACGCCGTCGGTGGCGAGGAGGACGTTCAGCGCGCGCAGGTCCTCGGCGACGACCTTGGCGGCGAGCGAGGTGCCGGTCAGGGTCGCCGCCTTCGCGAGGCCGTTCTCGTGCTCGCGGGCCGCCGCCTCGTATCGGCGCAGGCGAACTTCGGGGGTGTCGGGCCCGGGCGGGCATGCGGTGAAACCCGTCGACCTGGCGCGGTCCGGTAGTTCCGGCCAGGGCACGCGCCTGCTGCCCCAGGGGAAGACGTCGTGCACGAGTACGACGAAACCCGCCTGTACCAGCCCCGTTGCGACGGCCAGGCCGTCATACCCGCGTGCCCGGAGTCCGGCGACGGCCGGTGGGACGCCGTCGGGGCCGTCGGCCACCTTCTCCTTGCCGTAGAACTTGACGCCGTCGTGGGCGTGCATCAGCAGGACCGCGGGACGCTCCGCGGTGTCGGCGGGCCGGTCGGGGCGCAGGAGCCAGGCCGCGGTGTCCGGACCGTCGTCACCGGCCGCCCACGTGAGTTCGCGACCGGCGACGCCGTCTCGGGCCCACGACCTGCCGTACCGCACGTCGGGGGTGGCCGCCGCCTGTTCGTCGGGCACTCCGAGGACGTCGCGAACGGCGTCGCGGTGTCGGTCGGAGGGGGTCGATCGTGGACAGTGGGGCGAAAGGTGTGTTCCCATGTGTGAACTCCGTCTTGTCTACCGAATCATGTTGTCGAACTGCCGAGGGGTTTTCACATGTCCGTAAGAACCGTCGATCGCATCGTCGCGCACGCCTATCCGTGGGACGTGCTCGGTGATCCGCACTTCGTCGACCGTGCGCGCGCCCTCGGGGTCGCCGAGATCTCGCTCGCCGCGAGCTACCACTCGACCCGCGCCGCAACGCCGCTGCATCCGGCGCACAAGGTGGTCGACGCCCACCACGCCGCGCTGTACCGCCCCATCCGGTCCGCCGCCTGGGACGGCCACACCGTCACGGCCAGGGCGGCGACCTGGGCCGGTTCCGACGATGCATTCGCCGATGCGGCGCGAATGCTGATCGATGCCGGCATCGAGGTGAACGCCTGGATCGTGCTGTCCCACAGCACCGTTCTGGGGCATGCGCATCCGGACGCCACCGTCGTCAACTGCTTCGGGGACCGCTACCCCTACGCGCTCGCGCCCGGGCACCCGGACATCGTCCGGTACGCCCGGACCCTCGCCGCGGAGGCGGTGCGCGGCGTCGACCTCCACGGTGTGTCGATCGAAGCGTGCGGACAACTGGGCATCGCGCACGTCGGCCCGCACGAGAAGACCGATGGCGCCTATCCGGGAATCGGCGACACGCTGATGTCGATCAGCTGCACCGGACGGGAGCGGGCGCTGTGGGCGGATCGGGGCGTCGATCCGGACAAGCTGACGGCGAAGCTGTGTGCAGGCGTGGATGCGCTGACCACGGGCACGCTCGCCCCGGACGCCGCGATCACCGACGTCCTCGACGAGGCGGAGGCCGAGGCGGTGCTGTCCGTGCGCCGTGCGCATGCCGATGCCCTCCGGGGTGCGGTGCTCGGCGCCGTGCGCGCCGAGGTTCCGTCGGCCCGCGTCACGTTGCACGGCCATCCGAACCCCTGGAAGACCGGGCCTTCGCCGGCGCTGACGCCGGCCGCTGCGGACGACGTCGACGCCGTGCTCGTCTCCGCCTGGCCGGGAACCGCGGAGACCGTCGCCGTCACCACGCAGACCCGGGAGCTCGTCGGTGACGCCGTCGACGTCGGGGCCTACGTGTCGGTGTTGCCGCCAAAGAACCTCGACGATGTGAGCGGCCACGTCGCGGCCACCGTCGCGGCCGGAGCGAACGAGCTGCACCTCTATCACCTCGGGTTGGTCAACGCGGCGCAACTCGACGCGTTGGGGCGCATCATCCGC
>NZ_JBHUSF010000147.1:9779-21126 GCF_042673295.1 Rhodococcus sp. NPDC057014 | reverse complement strand
CGACATCACCGCCAATGCTCGCGCGCTCGCCCCGGGACCGGCGACGGCGGCCGCGACGACGGCGCCGGTGGCCCAGAACGTGCCCGTCGCCAGCGCGGTGAGTACGCGGGAGGCGGTGACAACGGTGAACGAATCACTGACCGCCGCCACCACGTGCCCGGCGGAGAACACCGCCAGCGCCCCGACCAGCGTGGCGCGGGCGGGCAACCGCAGCGTGGCCAGCGCCATCACCGGTGGGCCGATGATCATGCCGACCGCGAACGCGGTGACCAGCAGCCCGGCGCGGGCGATGTCGACGCCGAGGTCGGCGGCAACGTCGGGCAACAGTCCGGCGACCATGAACTCGGTCGTGCCCATCAGGAAGATCCCGGCCGCCAGCACATACACCAGCACCGGCAGGCCAGTGCTCGGGCTCGGTCGGACAGGCGTTCGCGTGGTCATCGCACCTCGTCGATGTCGAAGGATCTCGGTCGAGCGCCTCTACGCTCGCAACATCCATGCAACGCGGTCAGCGGCCCGGGTGGGAGGCGAAGATCAGGGGGGTGCCGGCAGCACCCCCCTCACGGCACCTGGCAACGGGCTTCGCGCAGGTCGTAGCCTCGGGGGTATGGAGTCCACCAACCGAGTCGCCGAGATCGGCACATTCCTGGCGTCGCGGCGGGCCAAGATCACCCCCGACCAGGTCGGGCTGCCGGTCTACGACGCCGCCAAACGACGCGTCCCCGGGCTACGCCGCCAAGAGGTCGCCACCCTGGCCGGGCTCTCGGTCGACTACTACACCCAAATCGAACGCGGCAAGGTCAACGGCATCTCCGAATCGGTCCTCGACGCCATCGCGCGTGCCCTCGAACTCGACGAGGCCGAACGCTCCCACCTGTTCGACCTGCACCGCAGCGCCCTCACCAGCCCGCAACGAGTCCGCTCACGCCGCACCACCAAGGCAGTGCGGCCGATGGTGCAGCGACTCCTCGACGGATACACCGGGCCCGCATTCGTGCGCAACGCCCGCCACGACCTCGTCGCCGCGAACCGGCTCGCCTACGCCTTCTATTCGCCCCTCTATCCAGACCAACTGCACCCCGACCCCAGCAGGGCGGTCAATTTCGTCCGGTTCTGCTTCCTCGACCCCCGTGCCCGCGAGTTCTACCCCGACTGGGACCAGATGGCCGACGGCGCCGTCAACCTGTTGCGCACCGACGCCGGCCGCGACCCCTACGACCGCGGCATCTCCGACCTCGTCGGTGAATTATCCACCCGCAGCGACGAATTCCGTGTCCGCTGGGCCAAGCACAATGTGCGCCTGCACTATACCGGCACCAAGACTTTCCACCACCCCGTCGTCGGTGACATCACCATCGACTACGAAACAATGCCGCTACCTGCCGACCCCGGCCTGGTCCTGACCCTCTACAGCGCCGAACCCGGCAGCCGTTCCGCCGACGCCATGACCCTGCTCGCCAGCTGGGCCGCCACCAACCTCGCCGCCACCGCATCAGGCGAGCAGCCGACACACACCACCGGCGAATAGCGGTTCGACGAATCCGCCTTGTCGAGGTGACGAAGTTGGTCTGGGCGGCGCTCCACGACGAACCTCGTCCGTTTAATAGTCCCCTGCTGCTCGGACTTCAGAAGATTGGTCGTCGGTGCAGCCGTGTTCCGATCGGAGTGCCGGCACGAGTCAGGTGCGCGATGCGCCGGAACGGGTGTGGTCCGTGGGAGTTAGCAGCGCCGTGCGTTCCGTGGAGGTGAGGGCGCGCTTCGATGCCGTCCCCGTGTCCCACCACACCAGAACTGCTGTCGCGTAGGCGATTTCTTTCCCCTGCGGACTGATGATGCATTCCTGGGTGGTGATGCTCGTCGTTCCGGCATTCACGACGGTGGAGGTCACCGAGACCGGGGAATCGTCGAGCGTGAGCTCGTTGAGGTATTCCAGGTCGAGGCGGGTGACGACGTACACCGGGTCCGGGTCGGACAGGGCGGCTGCGATCATGTTGCCGCGAGCCTGGTCGAAGAGGGTGACATGCACGGCGTGGAAGACGTGTTGTTGTGCGTCGAGATCACTCCACCGGAGTGGGATCGTGGACGTGTGACTGAAGTGCGTGGTCATGCTCGGGGTCTCCCGCGAGGTCGTGAGCGGGCTGCGTGGTCCGGCGAGGCCGCAGATCTGGGTTCGTGCGGCCCCGCCGGATGTTCCTCCAGTCAGGCCTTGACGGCGCCGTAGCGCTCGTCACGCCAGGCGAGAGCAGCCTTCAATCCCTTCTCGGCGGCGACCTTGTCGAATGCTTGCTGCTCGGGGGTGTTGGCTCCGTTGATGAGGGCGGAGATGTCGATGTTGGCGTTGACTGCGGTGCGCAGTCCCTTTGCCTCGTAGGCGCGGTTGAGGGCCTGCTTGGTCAACTGCAGGATCGGCAGGGGGGTCGGTGCGATCCGCAGGGCCAGCTCCCGGGCAGCGGTCTCGAGGTCCTCGAGCGGGACGATCTTGTTGATCAAACCGAGGGACAGCGCTTCCTCGGCGTTGATCTTGTCGCCGGTGAAGAGCAGCTCGTTGGTCTTCTTCTGACCGAGGATGAACGGCATCAGCAAGGTGACCGGTCCGGAGCCGTACTGGATTTCGGGCTCGCCGAACTTCGCGTCCTCGGCTGCGACGATGATGTCGCAGGCCATCGCGATCTCGCAGGCGCCGGCCAGGCAGTAGCCCTGGACGACGGCGATGGTCGGCTTCGGGCACGACCAGACCCGCATGGTGACGTCGACGTCGCGGCGCAGTACCGGCAACCATTCGAGCGGGGTGTCGGTGCCGTCTTCGATCTCGTCGTTCATATCGAATCCCGCGGAGAAGGCGCGCCCGTTCGCCGCGATGAGGACGACCTTGATCGAGTCGTCAGCTCCGGCCTCCGCGACGCGCCTGTCGAGTTCGAGGACGACCTCGGTGCTCAGGGCGTTGAGCTTGTCCGGTCGGTTGAGGGTGATCGTGGCGATCGGGCCGTTGGTTTCGTAGAGCACTACATCTGACATGTCACTCGTTCCTTCGTCGAAATGGGTTACTGCATCCATCGGGGTCGGCCGTCCCCATCGAGACCGAGAAAACGCGAGGCCGCCCACTGGGGGTTGCGGTCCTTATCGACCAGAGCGGCGCGGATGCCCTCGATGAAGTCCGGGGTGCGGATGACATCGCGGGCGACGTGCAGTTCCGCCGCGAGGCATTCCCGGAGAGTCCGTTGCCTACCCCACGTCAACAGCTCGAGGGTGAGCTGCAGGCTTTGCGGCGACAGACGGGACAGTGCAACCCGAGTCGTGGCCGCCCAGTCCCCGGCTGTGGCCGCGAGGCGTTCGTCGATCTCGGCGAGTGTGTCTGCGCTGAAGCACCAATCGATCTGCCCACGGTGCTCGGCGAGCGTGCTCTCCCCGACCGGGGAGGGGCCGCCGAGGGCGCGGAGCGTCTCGTCGACCGGTCGGGTCGGGTGATCGAGGAGAGCCGCCGGCACGAGTCCAATTGCGTCGGAGTCGATGAAGTGGGTTGCCAGTCCGGTGTAGAGGGCGTCGGCCGCCGACATCCGCGCCCCGGTCAGACCCAGGTAGACCCCGAGCGCCCCGGGCAGGCGCGAGAGGAAGTAGCTGGCGCCGACGTCGGGGAAGAATCCGATCCCGGTCTCGGGCATCGACAGTGTGGCGTTGCCGCTGACCACCCGGAACGCCCCGTGCACGGACAGGCCCATGCCGCCGCCCATGCAGATCCCGTCGATCAGCGAGATGAACGGCACCGGGTACTCGGCGATGCGGGCGTTGAGCCGGTACTCGGTGGAGAAGAACCGTTCACTTGATTCCGGGTCGCCGGCCAGGCTGTTCTCCTGGACGGCCCGGATGTCCCCGCCTGCGCAGAACGCCTTCGGACTGGCACTGTCGAGCACCACGGCACGCAGTCCGGAGTTCTCCCACCCCGCCAGGGCGGCATCGATCGCCTCGACCATCTCGGTGGTCAGCGCGTTGAGCGCCGTGACCCGGTCGAGGGTGATCACCCCGACGCCGCCGCGGATCTCGGTGCGGATCGTGTCGGTCGTCTGGACGGTCGCGGTTGCCACTGACACCTCACTCATGGGTGGGCATCGAGAAGTCGGTGCGGACCTGGGTGTCGTTGGGCCAGCGGGTGGTGGCGGTCTTGTTGCGGGTGTAGAACCGGACGCCCTCGGGGCCGTGGATGTGGTGATCCCCGAACAGTGACCGCTTCCAGCCGCCGAAGGAGTGGAACGCCATCGGCACCGGGATCGGGACGTTGATGCCGACCATGCCGGCCTTGACCTGCGCGAGGTAGGTGCGGGCGGTGTTGCCGTCGGCGGTGAAGATGGCGGTGCCGTTGCCGAATTCGTGGTCGTTGACCAACTGCAGGGCTTCCTCGAAGGATTGGGCGCGCACGATCGACAACACCGGCCCGAAGATCTCCTCGAGGTAGATCCGCATCGACGGGGTGACGTGGTCGAAGAGGGTGCCGCCGAGGAAGAACCCGTCCCCCGCGGTCGCCGGAATGGTTTCCCGGCCGTCGACGACCAGCTCCGCGCCTTCCTGCACCCCGACGTCGATGTAGGAGGCGACCTTGTCGCGGTGCACCCCGGTCACCAGCGGGCCCATCTCCACCTCCTGGTCGGTGCCGGGCCCGACCTTCAGGTCGGCCAGGGCGGCGATCAACCGCTCACGCAGCGCGTTCGCGGTCTCCTCCCCGACCGGGACGGCAACCGAGATCGCCATGCAGCGTTCCCCGGCGGAACCGTAGGCGGCGCCCATCAGCGCGGAGACAGCCTGGTCGAGATCGGCGTCGGGCATGATCACCATGTGGTTCTTCGCCCCGCCCAGGGCCTGGACACGTTTGCCCTGCGCGGCGGCGGTGCTGTGGATGTACTCGGCGATCGGGGTGGACCCGACGAAGCTGATCGCCTCCACCTGGTCGTGGGTCAGGAGGGCGTCGACCGCGATCTTGTCGCCGTGCACGACGTTGAACACCCCGTCCGGCAGGCCGGCCTCGGTCAGCAGCTTCGCGAGTTCGACGCTGAGAGTGGGGTCCTTCTCGGACGGCTTCATCACGAACGTGTTCCCACAAGCGAGGGCGACGGGGAACATCCACATCGGGACCATGGCGGGAAAATTGAACGGCGAGATCCCGGCGACGACGCCGAGGGGCTGCCGGAAGGTGACGCCGTCGACGGCGCGGCCGACGTTCTCGGAGAACTCGCCCTTGAGCTGTTGCGGGATGCCGCAGGCGAATTCGACGACCTCGAGGCCGCGGGTCACCTCGCCCTTCGCGTCGGAGTGGACCTTGCCGTGCTCGGCGGTGATGATCGTCGCGAGCCGGTCGGCGTGCTGTTCGACGAGGTCGCGGAACCGGAACAGGACCCGGGCCCGGATGTGGGCGGGGGTGGCCGACCAGGCCGGGAAGGCGGCGGCGGCCGCCGCCACGGCGGCGTCGACGTCGGCGGTGGTGGCCATCGCCACCCGGCCGGTGACCTGACCGGTGGCGGGGTTGTAGACGTCGGCGCGGGACTCGGCGCCGCGGGCGTCGACGCGGCCGGCGATGTAGTGGTCGATGTCGACCGGCGCACCGGATGCGGTGGCACCCGACGCCTGGGCGGGGATGGTGGCAGTCATGTGCAGTGTTCTCCTGGAGTCGTGTTCAGCCGTAGATCTGGGCGTACAGGTCGCGGATCTGTGCGTCGGTCGGGACGAGGGGGTTGTTGTTCGGTGACCCGGAGGCCAGGGCCTGGGCGGCCATGAGCGGGATCAGCTCGTCCCACCGGCCCTTGTCGATGCCGTACGCCTTGGGGGTAGGCACCGCCACGTCCCGGCACAGCTCCCGCAGCGCGGCGACGAGGTTGTCCGCAGCGGCGGCGTCGGAATCCGTGGCGGTGGCGACGCCGAGCGCGCGGGCGCAGTCGGCGTACCGCGACTGCGCGGCCCGCACCGAGAACGCGGTGACCGCGGGGAAGAGCATGGCGTTCGACAGTCCGTGTGCGACGTGGAAGTGCGCGCCGATCGGCCGGCTCATCCCGTGCACGAGGGCGACCGAGGAGTTGGAGAACGCGATGCCGGCCTGGGTGGCGGCGAGCATCATCTGCTCGCGGGCCTGCGCGTCGGTGCCGTCGGTGTAGGCGCGGCGCAGGACCCGGCCGATCGTGGCGATCGCGGTCAGGGCGAGGCTGTCGGCGAAGGGGTTCGCCTTCGTGCTGACGTACGCCTCGATCGCGTGGGTCAGGGCGTCGACCCCGGTGTCGGCGGTCAGCCGCGGCGGCATCGACACGGTCAGCTCGTAGTCGATGACCGCGGCGATCGGCAGGAACGCCAGGCCCGGGCAGAGCATCTTCTCATCCGAGGCGCTGTCGGTGATGACCGTGAACTGTGTTGCCTCCGAGCCGCTTCCAGCGGTGGTGGGGACGGCGATGACCGGCAGTGCGGGCCCGGCGTTGGTGCGGGGGGCCTTGTAGTCGCGCATCTGCCCGCCCTGGCGGCCGAGGATGCCGAGGGCCTTGGCGGTGTCCATCGGGCTGCCGCCACCGAACCCGATGACCGAATCGCAGTCGTGCTCGGTGATCGCGGCGACGCCGGCGTCGAGGGAGTCGGTGGTCGGGTCGGGGACGGTGCCGTCGAACAGGCGCGGCGACAGACCGGCGGATTCGAGGGTCTTGATCATCTGCTCGGCGGCGCCGGTGGAGACGAGGAAGGCGTCGGTGACCACCAGCGGTCGGGTGAGTCCGAGACTCGAGACGACCTCGCCGATTTCGGCGACGGCGCCGCCGCCGATCCGCATGATCCGCGGGAGTGCGATGGGTGCAGCCATGGTGTGTCTCGCTTTCTCAGCGGTGGTTGAAGGACGGCTTGCGCTTGTCGAGGAAGGCGGCCATGCCCTCGGTCTGGCCGTCGGTGGCGAACGCGGCGTGGAACAGGCGCCGCTCGAAGCGCAGGCCCTCTGCCAGCGGGGTCTCGAACGCGGAGTTCACGGCCTCCTTCGCCATCAGCACCGACGGCCGGGAGAATCCGGCGATCTTCTGCGCGATGGCGAGTGCCTCGTCGATGAGGTCATCGGCGGGGACGATGCGGGCGACGAGGCCGATGCGTTCGGCTTCCTCGGCGTCGATGGTGCGTCCGGTCAACACCATGTCCATGGCCTTGGACTTGCCGACGGCGCGGGTCAGGCGCTGGGTTCCGCCCGCGCCGGGAAGGATGCCGATGGTGATCTCCGGCTGGCCGAACTTGGCGGTATCCGCGGCGATGATCATGTCGCAGCTCATCGCGAGCTCCGCTCCGCCGCCGAGGGCGTAGCCGGCGACCGCGGCGATGATCGGCTTACGGGTGGTCGAGGCGCGTTCCCAGCTGGCGGTGATGAAGTCATCGAGGTAGACGTCGGTGAACGACTTCGGCTGCATCTCCTTGATGTCGGCGCCGGCGGCGAAGGCCTTCGCGCTGCCGGTCAGGACGACGGCACCGATGCTGTCGTCGGCCTCGGTGGCATCGAGGGCGGCGGTCAGCTCCTCGGTGAGGTCGTTGCACAGGGCGTTGAGGGCCTTCGGGCGGTTGAGGGTGATCAGGGCAACCGGGCCACGGCGTTCGACCAGGAGGTAGGTGTAGTCGCTGTCGCTGTGGGTGGGCAGGGCGGTGATGTTCTCGGCGATATCGGTCATCGATCTATTTCTCCTTGTGGGATTTTCAGGTCTGCTGGGGTCAGTGAGCGGAGTCGAGGATGATGCGGGCGTCGAGTGCGATGGCCCGGGTGGGGGTGACCGCGATGGGGTTGCACTCGATTTCGCCGATCTCCGGGTGCTGCGCCGCGTAGGTCGAGAGGGTGGCCACCAGTTGGGCTGCGGCGTCGACGTCGACGGGCGCCTTGCCGCGGAAACCGGTCAGTAGGGCGGCACCGCGCAGCGAGAGCAGCAGCTCGCGGGCCTGGTCGGCGGTGATCGGGCCCAGGGCGCAGCGGGTGTCTTTGAGCAGTTCGGTGTACACGCCGCCGATGCCGACGAGGACGATGGGTCCGAACGTCGGGTCGCGGCGCACGCCGATGATCAGTTCGACCGCGCCGGAGAGGTCGGCCATCTCCTCGATGGAGCAGACCGGTGGGGCCAGCCGAGCCTGGACGTCGTCCCAGGCCTCGATCAGGGCGGTGTGGTCGGCGATGTTCAAGATGACGCCACCGTTGTCGGACTTGTGTTCGTCGCCGAGGGCTTTGAGGACGAGGGGGAACTGCAGGTCGGCAACCGCTGCTTCCAACTCCCGGGTGGTGGAGACCTCGGCGGCGGGAACGAACGGGATGCCGGCGGCCGCGAGGGCGCGACGGGCCGGCCAGTATCCGGTCTCGGTCAGCGGGGCGGCGGGTTCGGGCAGCACCGGCAGCGGGTGCGCACCGGCCTGAGCGCGGCGGGCCAGCCGGCTCAGCACCCAGCTGGCGTGTTCGACGTTACGGTAGACGGCAATTCCACTGTCCCGCAACGCCTGTGCCGGCTTGGAGTCGGCGAACATCGTCTGGGCGATGAAGCTGGCGCCGGACTCGGCGACGAGGGCGCCGATGTCGTAGCCGACCTGGATCTCGCCGGGTACGACGGCGGGGTCGTAATCGCCGTAGCCGCCGAAGAATCCGGTCATCAGCACGGCGTCGGTCTCGGGGCTGGCGATCAGGCGTTCCGCGACGCGGGCGAAGCAGGTGATGTCCTGCTCGCCGCCGCCGGCGAGGTCGATCGGGTTCGATGTTGCCGCGGTCGGCGGCAGCTCTCCGGCGATGCGGGCGGACAACTCGGCAGAGAACTCCTCGACCTGCAGGCCGGCGTCTTCGAGGCTGTCACTGGCCAGTGAGGCGTGACCGCCACCGTCGGCGAGGACAGCGACCCGGGCACCGGCCGGAGGGTTGGTGCGGACGAGGGCTTGGAGCAGGTTGGCCATCTCGAACGGGCTCGACACCAGTTCGGTGCCGGTGGCCTCGCACACGGCTTCGAGGACGACGTTCGAGGTCACCAGGGAACCGGTGTGCGAAGCCGCGCCACGGGTGGAGGCGGCACCGCGGCCCACCGACAACAGCACGACGGGCTTGCCGGCGTCCGCGGCGCGAGCAGCGGCGCGGGCGAACTTGCGGCCGTCCTTGAAGCCCTCGCAGTACACCGCGATCGCCTCGGTGCCCTCGTGGTCGACGCAGCCGTCGATCAGGTCCGCGACGTCGAGGTCGGCGCAGTTGCCCAGGCTCGCGAAGCGAGCGACGCCGAGTCCCTGTTCGGAGAAGTGCTCGGCCAGATCGATCGCGACGTTGCCGCTCTGGGAGATGATCGACACCGAGCCGGGGCGGAATTCGTTGACCGTCGCATCGAGTCCGCTGGTGTTGTCGAGCACGCCCAGGCAGTTCGGGCCGAGCATCGGGATCCCGGCCTCCTGCAGCCGGGAGACCAGGGCATTCTGCCGCGCCAGTCCTTCTGCGCCGGATTCTCCCAACCCGGCGGTGATGGCGACGATCGCCTTGACGTTCGCGGCGATGGCGTCGTCGACGGCCTCGTCGAAACCGGCCGCCGGGACCGCGATGACGGCGAGATCGACCGGACCGTCGAGGGAGGTCAGGCTGGGCACCGCCGGGTGATCCAGGATCGTCGTCCGTGTCTTGTTGATCAGGTGGGCCGGCCGCCGATCGGCGTCCCGCAGAGCTCGCACCGCGAGCCAGTTGCCGTACTTGGCGGGATCGTTGCTCGCGCCGACGATCGCGATCGAGGACGGGGCGAACAGGGCGGTGAGGTCCCGGCGAGTAGCGGGCAGCGCGAGGGCAAGTGAGGTCATCGAAGGATCTCCGTCTTCGGAAGCGGGGTGCTCGGTGGTCGGCAGCTGTGAAACCGCAGGTTCGGGAAACCGCGGATAAGAATGTGTGGTGCAACGCACAATAATATGGAATTATTGCGACGTCAAGACGAAATGTTCCCGACCCCGTGCACGCACCGAACGGGTCCGTGAAGTGCTCGTTTCACGGGCAGTTCGCGCGCACTGCGCCGATCGCTACGATCGAGAGACGACCTGCGCGTTCGGGGAACGCGAGGGACTTGCAGGTGGAGGTTGGGACGGATGGCTGTGGCGGATGCATCGCAAGTAGTGGGTGAGGATCCCCTCGTCGCCGAGAGTCGGCGACGGATTCTCGACGCCACGGAACGACTGATAGCGGTGCACGGCATCGAGAAGGTGCGCCTGCGCGACATCGCCCGTGAGGCAGGTGTGTCGATCGGAAAGATTCAGCACTATTTCGACAGCCGTGACGCGGTCATCGAGGAGATGCTCAGCGCGGCGAGCCTGCGGCGGGTCTCAGACTGGGCGACGTTCGCCTCCGACATCGACGACCCGGCCACGAAGATGGTCTCGCTGCTCGAACACGCGATCACCGACCGCGAGCGGTGCACGGTCTGGCTGGCCACGACGTCGGTGGCGAGTCGGAACGAGCAGTTCATCCCCGACGTGGCCCGAATCTACGATGCATGGCGCGCCAAGCTGTCCGAGGTCGTCGAGTCCGGCCGCCGCGAAGGCATGTTCCGACCTGTCGCGCCGGTCGACGAGATCGTCGACAGCATCATCAGCGTGATCGACGGGTTGATGACCGCCGTCGCAATCGATCTGAGCGGCTACACCCACGAACGCAATACCCGGATGCTCCGGCGCATCGCGGAATCACTGCTCGGCACGACCTTGGATCGGGATTGACCGAGCCACACATTCACTGCCAGGCGAACACCGGCTGCCCGACGTGCGCGACGCGAGTGTGCCGGCGGCGCAACACCACTTCTCGGAATTGGTAGAGAATCGCCGCGGTGGGTGCGTGAATGCCGAGGTCCCGGAATGGCCATTGCAGAATCGGTGAATCGACCCGTGGATCTGTGACGAAACGGGGTTCTGTGTCCACCTCGTCCATGGTGACCGCGTGCACGCGGGCGACTTCCGACGCGTTCGGACGCAGGGTGCCGGCGAAGTCGCCGATCCACACCACGAACGGTGTGATGACGTAACCGGATTTCGTGGCGAAGTCGTCGAGTTCGCCGAGGATCTGCTGGGGATGAACGTGAAGTCCGAGTTCTTCCTTCACTTCTCGCAGGGCGGCCTCCGCGGCTGTTTCGTTCGGGTCGATACGCCCACCGGGAAAGGCGACCTGGCCGGGGTGCGCACGAAGGCTCGATGAGCGCTCGGTCAGCCAGATGGCGGGTTTCCCGTCTTCTATCAGGACCGCGATACAGACCGCGGCGGCGCGGCGACCGTCGAGGGGCAGTTTGATGGCTCGGAATTGCCTCAGCGCCCTGGACAGTTCGAACCGGTTGATCGTCGACATACTGCCCCCTTCTGGGACTTCTCATCCATCTCG
>NZ_JBHUSF010000147.1:0-9769 GCF_042673295.1 Rhodococcus sp. NPDC057014 | reverse complement strand
ACCTCACTCAGGGCACCAACACGATTTTTCCCTGCACGTCGCCGGCTGCGAGCTTCTTGAGCCCGGACTCGGCGTCGGCCAGTGGCAGGACCGAGTCGATCTGTGGTCGTAGGCCGGTGGTGTCGAGTAGTGCGAGGAGCTGCTGGAGTTCGTCACGGGTGCCCATCGTCGAGCCCAGGACCTGCAGTTGCAGGAAGAAGACCCGGTTCAGGTCGGATGCCGGGTTCGGTCCGGAGGTCGCGCCGCAGGTCACGATCGCTCCCCCGGGCCTCAGGGATTTGAGCGAGTGCGCCCAGGTGGCCTGACCGACGTTGTCGATCACCGCGTCGACCCGCTCGGGCAGGCGTGCCCCCGATTCGAAGACCTGGTCGGCGCCGAGTGCGAGCGCGGCCTCGCGCTTGGCTTCGCTGCGTCCGGTGACCCACACCCGCAGGCCGGCGGCCTTGCCCAGGGCGATCGATGCCGTCGACACGCCTCCGCCGGCGCCCTGGATCAGCACGGTCGATCCCGGTGCGAGGTTCGCCTTGACGAACAGCATGCGGTAGGCGGTCAGCCAGGCGGTGGGTAGGCATGCGGCCTGCTCGAAGGTCAGGGACGCCGGCTTGGCGACGAGGTTGCGGCGCGGAACCAGAACCTTTTCCGCCAGGGTTCCGTCGTAGACCTCCGAGAGCAGGGAACGCTTCGGGTCGAGGGTGTCGTCACCGGTCCACCCGGGTGACGTGATCACCGAGTGCACGACGACTTCGTTGCCGTCCTCGTCGATTCCGGCCGCGTCGCCGCCGAGGATCATCGGTAGCTGCTCGGCGCGGATGCCAACGCCGCGGAGGGTCCACAGGTCGTGGTGGTTCAGAGCCGCCGCCTTGACGGTGACCGTGGTCCAGCCGTCGCGGGGTTGGGGGTCGGGTCGATCTCCGACGACGAGCCCCGAGACGGGATCGTCCGAGGAGATGGTGTCGGCGTACGCGGCAAGCATGGTGGAGCCTTTCGTGTATTCAGTCGAGGTGATCGTCAACGACGCCGGTACCCCGGCGAGGGTCGCGGGGGTACCGGCTGGTCGTCGAGGGATCAGACCTTTTCGGGGTTTCGTGTTTCCGAGATCGCGGATTCGTTCGGGTCGATGTCTGAATCGAGCGTGAGTCCTGACCGTGATCGTGCACGGACCGTCTTGACGCCGAAGGCGACGAGTATGACCGCCCATACGGCCAGACCTTGCAGCAGTGAGATCCGGGACGTACTGTCCCACATCATACTTCCCAGGATCAGGACGATGACGGCGGTCACGACGATCGACAGGTACGGGAACAACCACATCTTGAATTCGAGCTTCCCGTCGTGGGCGAACTCGTTGCGCTTACGGAGGATGAGCTGCGAGATGCAGATCATCAGATAGACGAAGAGGATCATCGCCCCGGATGCGTTGATCAGGAACAAGAACACCGTGTCGGGGAAGAAGTAGGCGACGGCGATGCAACCGTAGGCGATCACGGTGCAGGAGAGCACGCCCCAGACCGGAACACCGCGCTTGTTCACCGCGGTCATCCACTTCGGGCATTCACCGTTGGAACCGAGAGTGAAGAGCATCCGCGACGTCGAGTACAGACCGATGTTCAGGCACGACAGGACGGCGATGAGGATGACGGCGTTGAGGATGTCGGCCACCCCCGGGATGTTGAGCACCTGCAGCACGAGCAGGAACGGCGACTCCCCGGTGGGAATGCTGTCCCACGGAACGATCGTGACGATGATGAGCGAGGACGTGACGAAGAAGAACAGAACACGGTAGATCACGGCGTTGACCGCACGCTTGATCGCAAGCCCCGGCTCCTTGGATTCTGCTGCGGCGACCGTCACCACCTCGGCACCGACCATGGAGAAGATGACGACAACGACGCCGGCGAGCATCGGGAATGCGCCGTTGGGGGCGATTCCGCCGTGCGAGGTCAGGTTCGAGAAGTCGATGCTCGAATTCGGCCAGAGACCGAAGATGAACAACCCACCCACGGCGACGAAGGCGACGACGGCGGCGATCTTGATGCCGGCGAACCAGTACTCGAACTTGCCGAAGTTCCCCACCGAAACCAGATTGACGAGGGTCAGAGCGAGCAGTAGCGCCACTGACAGCACCCAGGCCGGCACGCCGTGTATCCATCGTTGCAGCAGCTGCGCACCGACAACTGCCTCGAATCCGACGACGACCATTTGGTAGTACCAGTACAGCCAGGCTGTGGAGAAGCCCGCCCAATTACCCATGGCGTCGCGAGCGTAGTCGGTGAACGATCCCGTCCGGGGATTGGCGACGGCCATTTCGCCGAGCATCCGCATCACCAGCAAGATCAGCACACCGGTGAGCGCGTAGGTGACGATCGAGGCCGGACCGACCTCACTGATGATGGCACCCGAGCCGATGAACAGACCCGCCCCCATGGTTCCACCCAACGCAATCATCGTCAGATGCTTCTGCTTCAACGGAGTGTGCAACCCTCCGTGGGTATCGATGTCTTGCACGTGATTCTCCTCGTTGCGGGGATGTGGAAGCGTGACCCGGGCCAGGCGCTCAGCCTCTGTGTGAAGCAAGTCTCACTGCGCAGAATGCAGATCACAACAGCCAACTGGGCACATGCCTGTGCAAATGTGCACAGGCATGCTTAAGGTGAAGCATGATCGATGCCGACGACCTCCGCTATTTCCTGGAAGTGGCGCGTACCGGCCGCCTCGTGGCTGCAGGAAAGGGTCTGGGCGTCAACCACACCACGGTGGGACGCCGCATCACGGCACTCGAACGCGCGTTGGGAAATCGACTCTTCGACAGAGTGCCGACCGGCTGGGTCCTCACCGACGCCGGACACGAACTCGTCGTGCATGCGGAGTCGATCGAGTCCGCCCTGCTGGCCGCCATGGAAGGAGCTGCCTCGGGCGGCGGGCGACTGTCCGGAACAGTGCGGATCGCGACCCCCGACGGCTTCGGGGCGTTCGTGCTCGCTCCCCAGCTGGAGACTCTGTGTTCACAGCACCCCGATCTCGATATCGAAATCGTCACCGCTACAAGACATGACGTGCTCGCCGCCCGCGAGTTCGACGTCGCGGTCACCCTCGAGAGGCCCTCTCCGCGCGCGGTGGATATCAGCGAGCTCGCCGACTACCGGCTCGGTCTCTACGCCGGCGCGGACTATCTCGACACACATCCACGGATTTCGCATGTCCTCGACCTGCACGCGCACGCGTTGATCGGCTACGTCGATTCCCTGCTCGACGTCCCGGCTTTGCGCATCCTCGACGAAGTTCTTCCCGGACACCGCACACGGATCCAGACCAACAACATCACCGGACAGTGGACCGCGACGGCCGCCGGCCTCGGGGTCTCGGCACTCCCCCTCTACATCGGGGATCCGGATCCTCGCCTCGTCCGGATCCTCGAAGAGGAGGTGACGGTACTGCGGAAGTATTGGCTGATCGTGCCGCGCGAACTGCAACGGCTCGCACGGGTCCGCGCCGCGATCGCCGCGCTCCGTTCGCTCGCCACCGTTCACGAGGGATTGATCACCCGCACGGGGTGACACCGCCGAGGTCCAGGCGTCGTGCGATCTAGGACAGTTCCGGCTCCGGCTCAGGCCGAGACAACTCATGATCGATCTCGTATTTGACCCGCTCGCTGGGCTCGGAGACGACAACAGTCCCGTCGACACCCAATTCGTCAATGCCATCGTCGAGTCGTGCGATCTTCGTCCGCTCGCCGACCAGGTCCAGGTTGCGGCAGACCAGTAGGTAGAAGACGGACGCGACGACGAGGCCGGGAAGCATCGCGATGTCGGCGCCGTCGAGCATCTCGGCGATCGGACCCGTCCACCACACGGTGACGAAGAAGGGGGTCATCGCGATGAAGCCGACGAAGTATGCCGAGATCCCTCGCCAATCCCAGCGCCCGTACATACCGCGTGGGTTGAAGATCTCCCTGATCGAGTACGCGCCCTTGCGGACGAAGTAGTAGTCGACGAGGTTCACGGCAGTCCACGGCGTGAATAGGTACAGCATGATCGCCAGGAAGCTGCCGAATTCCGTCATGAAGTCGTCATTGGCATTGGCGGCGATGAACACGGCCACCACTCCGGCGGAGACCAGGGCGAAGAACCGTTTGAGCAACGTCGCCTTGATCGGTTTTACGGAGTCGATCGCGCTGAGAATCGTCAACGACGAGCCGTAGAAATTCTGGGCCGCACTGGTGATCAGGCCGATCACCGCGAGGACGGTGATGAGGATGCCGAACCCGTTGAAGACCCGGTTGCCGGCCTCGACGAGGGCCTGGGCCACGTTGAGGGTGGGGAACATCGAGGCTGCCGCGGCGCCGATCAGCATCATCCATCCTCCGCCGATCGTCGCACCGAGGTAGGTCCACCAGAAGGTGGCACGCGTGTTCACCGTGGCCGGCAGGTAGCGCGAGTAGTCGGAGACGTAGATCGCCCAACTCAGCTGGTATGCGGCTGCGGTGAAGAACTGCGCCAGGAACGGCGTCGCCGAGAATCCCTCGAAGCTCAGCTGCCCCTCGGGGAAGGAGTCGAAGAACAGTACGTGCACGGTGAAGATGAACATCGCGGCGATGAGGACGAACGACAAGTACCGCTGCAGTTTGTGGAACCACGAGTAGCCCAGAAACGCCATCACCATGGCGAGGAGGGTGAAGCCGAGTTCGGTGGCGGTCGGATCGAACCCGAGGGTGTCGTGGAACGTCTGGCCGGCCAGAATCTGGTTGAAGGCGTTGTAGCCGATGTACGTCGCAAGGGCGACGACGAACACCAGCAGGGCGCCGACGTAGCCGAACTGTGGCCGCGACTGGATCAGCTGCGGCAGTCCCATGTGCGGGCCCTGTGCGGAGTGCGCAGCCATGAAGAGGGTGCCGAAGAGGCAGCCGCCGATGATCGCGATCGAGGCCCACAGCAGGTTGGTGCCGAGGCTGACGCCGATGACACCGACTGCCAGTGTCGTCAGGTGGGCGTCGCCGCAGAACCACACCGGCCACAGGTGCCACGCCTTACCGTGACGTTCTGATTTGGGTACGTAGTCAATCGATCGGCGTTCGATTCTGCTGGGCCTCCGCGACTGGGGGCTGGACGCATCGTTGCCGGACAAACTGTCTGTAGCTGACACAGGAACTCTCCGGGGAAATTTTGGGACTGTGGGTCCGTGGTCGGACGGCCGACACGCGGATCGCGTTGGCCGAGACGCTTCGGTAGTTGAGAAGTGTGATCGCGCGCACAGCACCTGTCAAGTGTGCCAACACTTTCGGTGCTCGACGGCCACCCTTTGGGGGTGATTTGGCAAAAAAAGTCCGCCGAACTATTGTGACGAAACGTTTCGGCACTTAGTGTGACAACTCACAAGCAGTCATCCCGCCGCGACCTGAGTTGTAAATGACTGCAGGAAAAGGCTTTTGCGCCCATCCACGGCGCAGATCACCGCCGGCCGTCATGGACGTAGCAGCGATCGAGAGAGAGCCACTCCCCGTGCAGGGAGTCGAAATATCATGCGTGAGAAAGGAAATGATGGCTACCTTCGACACAATTTTCATTGACGGAGAGTGGGTCCCACCCCGCGGAACCGACTCGGTCGATGTCGTAGATCCCGCGACCGGCGACATCGCCGGACGCGTCCCGAGCTGCAACGAGCAGGATGTCGACTCCGCTGTCGCGGCAGCTAGACGCGCATTTCCGTCGTGGTCTACCACCACTGCAGCCGTCCGCATCGAGGTGCTGCAGCGGCTGATCGAACTCCTTCGAAAGAACGCCGAAGAGCTTGCCCATCTGGTGTCGATCGAGATGGGCGCACCGCACGAGTTTGCCCTGGCCGAGCATGTGGGCACCCCCATCGCGATGATCGAGAGCTTCGTCAACGCGCTGGCCGCCGAGCAGCCGGAAGAGCGTATCGGCAACTCGCTGATCGTCCGAGAGCCGATCGGTGTGGTTGCTGCGATCACGCCGTGGAACTACCCGCTGTATCAGCTTGTCGCCAAAGCGATCCCGGCGGTCGCGGCAGGATGCACGGTGGTGGTGAAGCCGTCGGAGCTGGCACCGTTGTCCACTTTCCGCTTCACGGAGCTCGTCGCGGAAGCAGGCCTGCCGGCCGGAGTCTTCAACCTGGTCCCCGGCCGGGGCGTCGTCGTCGGTGAGGCACTGTCCACTCACGTCGACGTGGACATGGTGTCCTTTACCGGATCTACCGGGGCGGGACGACGTGTGGCCGCGTCCGCCGCGCACACCATCAAGCGTGTCGCTCTCGAGCTGGGAGGAAAGTCCGCGAGCGTCATCCTCCCCGGCGCGGACCTGAGCGAAGCGGTTCCGTACTCGGTGGAGTACTGCATGGCCAATGCGGGGCAGTCCTGCAGCGCATGGACCCGCCTCATCGTGCCCCGCGCGGTCGCCGCCGAGGTGGAGACCATCGCGGCCGTTGCCGCCACCGCGATCGAGGGCACGCTCGGACCGGCCGCCTCCCGAGGGCAGTACCACCAGGTTCAGGACTACATTCGTGTCGGTGTCGAGGAGGGCGCACGTCTGGTTACGGGCGGTCCCGGTAACCCCGACGGCGGTGACGACGGCAATTACAACCGAGTCACCGTATTCGCCGACGTCACCCCCGACATGCGCATCGCGCAGGAAGAGATCTTCGGACCCGTGCTGGTGATCCAGACGTACGACACCATCGACGAGGCCGCCGACATCGCGAACGGCACCCCCTACGGGCTGCACGGCGCAGTCTGGGCAAAAACAGACGAAGAGGCGCTCGCATTCGCCCGACGACTACGCACCGGCCAGGTGGACGTCAACGGCGGAGACTTCAACGTCGACGCACCCTTCGGCGGCTACAAGCAGTCCGGGGTCGGTCGTGAACTCGGCCGAATCGGTCTCGAGGAGTTCTACGAGACCAAGTCCATCCAGCTCCCAAGCTAACCGACAACAGTCCGATCAGGAACCCATGTTTCGGCTGCACAGATCCCGCAGCTCGAGAACGTCCACGCCAGAAAAGGAACAATCCGTGAAGATTACAGCTGCCGTCTTCGAAGAAGCGGGCAAGGAACTCGTCGTCCAGGAACTCGAGCTCGACGATCCGAAAGATGGCGAGGTGCTCGTTCGCCTGGCCGCCAGCGGCGTGTGCCACAGTGATTACCACGTCGTCAAGGGCGAGTGGGGTTCCCCGTCTCCGCTGGTCCTCGGCCACGAGGGTGCCGGGGTGGTCGAAGCGGTCGGCCCAGGCGTCACCACCGTCGAGGTCGGAGACCACGTCGTGCTCTCCTGGGTGCCGTACTGCGGTCACTGCAAATACTGCAACACCGGTCGCCCCGCACTCTGCCCGCAGGTGCAGAAGAGCGCCTACCAGAGCGTCATGCTCGATGGCACCACTCGCCTCACCCGCGACGGTGAACCCGTCTACAGCTACTGCGCAACCGGGTCGTTCGCCGACCGTGTCGTGGTTCCCGAAACCGGCGCCATCCCGATCCGCAAGGACGCGCCGCTGGAGAAGGTCGCTCTGATCGGCTGCGCGGTTGCCACCGGCGTCGGCGCGGTCATCAACACGGCCAAGGTCCAGGCCGGCGACACCGTCCTGGTGATCGGCTGCGGAGGCGTCGGCCTGTCCGTGGTCATGGGCGCTGCCCTGGTCTCGGCGGGCAAGATCATCGCCGTCGACATCAACGACGACTCCCTGGCGCGCGCAAGGTCTCTCGGTGCGACCACCACGATCAACTCCGCGAAGACGGACCTCGCCGGAGCCCTGCACGACCTGGTCGGACCGGACGGTGTGGACTGGGCGTTCGAGGCCATCGGACTCAAGCGCACCATCGAGACCGCGTTCCAGTCGATCCGTCCCGGCGGCACCGCGGTGATCGTCGGACAGGCCGCCGACGGGGTCACCGTCGAGATCGATCCCCTGGTGATGTCCGACCGGGAAAAGTCGATGATCGGAAGCAGCTACGGCACCTGCCACCCGGCAGTGGACTTCCCACGCCTGGTCGATCTGTTCATGGAAGGCAAACTCGACCTCGACGTCCTGATCGCCCGCACCAGCACCATCCAGGACATCAACAAGGCGTTCGCCGCGATGGGCAACGGTGAAGCTGCGCGCACCGTGATCGCGTACTGACCGGCATTCCGGCCGGCGATCAGCGGATGAAGTCCTGACTAGGATGCACAGCATGGGCGGCGACGCGGAGCTCTACCGAGAACGGTTCGCGACGATTGTCGCGGCACGTCGCGGGACGCGTCGCCGCCCAGGCGTGAAAGATGTGGCCGCGATAGCGGAGGTGGGCGTCGGGACGGCATCCGATGCGCTCAACGGCAAAGGGCGGATGAATCCGGCCACCCGGGATCGTGTCCGGCAGGTCGCGGACGCGATCGGTTACTACCCGAGTGCACTGGCAAGATCGTTGCAGAGCAACAGAAGTGGGATCATCGGACTGTCGATCCGCCCCTTTGGTGGAGCGCCGTCGCAGTATCTGGCGGTCAGCTACTACGCCAGGTTCCTCAATGCGGCGACCGTGACCGCGCTCGAGCACGGCTACGCGCTCGTCGTCATGCCCCCGTCCCTGCCCACGCTGCTGCGCAATATCGCGATCGACGGAGTCATCGTCGCGGACCCACCACCCGGCGATCCTCTGATCACCGAACTCAAGGCACGCGGTATCGCGTATGTGTCCGACCTCGGGGAGGTCGACGATCCGGGCGCCCTCTGCGTCGGAAATGATCAGGCACAGGCCCTGATCGGCGTCTGCAACCATTTCAAGGATCAGGGTGCAGCGACCGTGGGAATGCTGGTATCGGACAGCGACGAGGACTACACGGCGCGCAGCCTTGCCGGGTTTCGGCAGTGGGCGGAGGAGAACGGGCAGGTGCCCCGCATCGAACGTGCAAGCATTCTCGATCCCGAATCCACAATGTCGGCCGCCCGGCGACTCTTCGATGGAGCGAACCGACCCGACGCCGTGTACACCACCGAGGCACCTGCCGGCGGATACCTCCTGAAGGCGGCGCGAGAACAGAATCTGCGCGCTCCGGACGACGTTCTGATTGCGTACTGCGCCGAGCACGCCACCGAGCCGAGCCTGTCCGATCTCACCATGCTCAGTTTGCACGCGGAACAGGTCGCCGAAGAAGCCGTCGAACTGCTGGCGGCCACCCTGTCCGGCCAGGACCCCGCACCGCGACACCGGATCGTCGGGACCACCTTGCACGTTCGCGCATCCTCGCGCCGCCGTTCCGCATAGTGCCATTTCGCCCGTGCCGACTCTTCGTCCCCCGCACATAGCCGTACACATCGTCTACGTCGTCGGATTCCGGAGCAGGGGTTCGACTCTGATGTCCTGGGTATGGAGCTTTCTCGGCACCGGACGAAGCCAACTGGCCACGACGGATCAGAAGGCCAAGCCCGCAATGTCCTCGCCAAGAGCTGGGTGCCGGAGGCTTTCAATGTTGTGATCGATCAACTGGCTCGCCATCGCGGCTTACGTGTCGAGGCTCGCGGATCTGGGCGGCATCGACATGACTTGCCCCCGGATCGTCCCGCCGTCCGGAGAATTGCGGTGTTGCCACACCCACTCGCCCGAGAGGTCTTTCCGTGTGCTGACAATGGACGCATGTCAGTTCATGACGTGCTCGGTGCGTGCGCGTCAGTCTCGATAGGCGCACGAGACAGCACATCTCGGTGTCGGTTGCCCGAAGGCCAACCACAACCCCGGGTGGATAAACTATGGGTGACCGCGGGGTGGTATGGGGGGGGGGGTGGGGGTTTG